>JAYTAK010000608.1:0-3775 GCA_043737515.1 Candidatus Kuenenia sp.
CTCAAAGATTTATCCAGCCTGTCGAGATCTGAACTGTTGAACCGCATATCCTGTGATACCGGGCCTGAATTGTGACTTTACGGGCGTCATCTATTGCCATCGCGGAATGAAAACTCGATGCTTTTTGGGAAAACTTGACAAGCTGGAAGCTTATCCCACCTTAAATCAAGAGCCCGCGAGCGACATCCGGCTCATTGGGCGAAGTCCGCAGCTCTTGCAAACTTCTTCCTTAAGAGTGCGTCACACGGACTTACGAAACGCCACGGTGGCGGCGACAGGCTCTGCAGCAGGCGCGGCGCTGACGGGTTGCGTTTCCGGATAGCGGGCGTGGAGCGCTTCGACGAAGTCATTGAACCGCTTTTGATAGTCTGTCAGCAGGTCGCCGTCGCGTAATACGGCAACTTTCAGCTTGCCGGTCTTCCCGAAATCATTCAACAGAGATTCGAAACGGAAGAGCGGTCCGGCGATGCGATTGGTCAGCTTCATCAGATCCCAGATCATGAAGGGCATCATCACCAGCATACAGATCACAACGGGTGACGCCTGCTGCCAGAACGTCAATGGCGCAAGGTTTACGGGCTGTTCCGTCATCGCGGCGAGCGAACCCTTCACGCCATACACGACCAGCAGCAGAAACACGGTCGCCATGTTGTACGACAGAAAATGCACCGTCAACCGCATGACGATGGGGCCCTGGATGGTCCAGTTAACCAGTTTCTTGACACGCCAGTGCTTGACCATGATGCGCAGACTCCCCGAGATACATTGGTTCCGTGAACGGATAAACGTAGTTCACGACGCGGCGGCTACATGCTCGAAAACTGCGGACGACAGTTCACTCTTTGGAAATTCCCTTTGCCAAATTGCCGCTGCGGTGAATCATGCAGATTTTGACGGATGTGTCGGCACTGTCCGGTTTCCTGTTTCTCGCGAATTCGAAGCCAATCCTGGCCGAGTGTGAAAGAGTGCCTTGACGTGAATTTGTCAAACCGGTCAAACTTCAGGATTTCTGCCACGGACCACGGGGTCCGTTGAGTCGTAAGTTTCACCCGTCAGAAGACCAGTCCACAGCCGATCGTTCCAACTGCACATGTCACATCCACGAACAAGTTCACTGTCGGACTCCAGCACCTCTGAGCATTCTGAATGGTGCCACCTTTCTGATGAGGAGCTGCTGGATGTTCGCATGAATCAACTCAATGTTCGCATTGAAGGCACGGTGCTGGAATCGAGGATTGAACGCCTGTACGAAGAACTGGAGGCCCGTAATCTGCGATTCAGGCCGCATGTCTGGTTATCGGATGAGTGGTTTTCGCCTGATGGAGTTCCGGGGATTGCCATCCCTTTTTATCTGGCGCATCCGCGACTGGCTCGACTTGAAAACCACATGATGCTGGAAGTGGAAGGGGCATCCGAAGGTGCCTGCATGAGAATTCTGCGACACGAGACGGGTCACACGATTGAAACCGCGTATCGGCTTTACCGCCGCCGTAAATGGCAGGACGTCTTTGGGAAACGCTCGCAACCGTATCCTGACTATTATCAGCCAAAGCCATACAGCAGAAACTTTGTTCATCATCTGGACATGTGGTATGCTCAGAGCCATCCGTGCGAAGACTTCGCGGAGACTTTTGCCGTCTGGATGAAACCGCGTTCGCGCTGGAAGACGCAGTATGAAGGCTGGCCTGCGATGAAGAAACTGCAGTTCGTCGATGAACTCATGCATGAAATCGGCATGACACGTCCGCAGGTGAATTCAAAGCAGCACATGTATCCACTCAAGTCACTTCGTAAGACTCTCCGTCAGCATTATGCCGATCGACGTCTGCACTACGGGATCGAAGCATGCAACTTTAACGATTCTGAGCTGCGAAAACTGTTCTCGGACTCTCCGGAGAACTCCCGGCGCGTCGCGGCTGCTGTGTTTCTGCGACAGAATCGGGCAGAATTCCGACGGTATCTTGCTGACTGGACCGGTCAGTATCAGTACACGATTGATGAAATTCTGTCCGAAATCATCCGCCGCTGTGAGGAACTGAATCTTCGGCTCAATCGACCTCCTGCTCAGGTTCGACGGGACGCACTCGTGATGCTCACCGTGCAGGTCATGAATTACCTCCACAATGGCCACCATCAGGTCGCACTATGAAGCCCCTGCGAATTCTCGTCCTGGCCCACGAAGACCTGCTGCCTCCGGACAGCATGGAGGGCTTTACGGACGAAGAAATCCTGGAATGGAAATGCGAATTCGATGTGCTCACCACGCTGCAGAACATCGGACACAACGCGCAGATCGTCGGCGTACGGGATGATCTGGGGGTGATTCGTCAAACGCTCGCCGACTTCAAGCCGCATATCACGTTCAATCTGCTGGAAGAATTCCGCAGCGTTCCCACGTTCGACAGTTATGTCGTCAGCTATCTCATTCTGAAACAGCAGAAATTCACCGGCTGCAATCCGCGCGGCCTGATGCTGGCACATGACAAAGGTCTGACAAAACAGATTCTGACGTACCACCGCCTCCCGACGCCGAAGTTTTTCGTCATTCCCGTGGGACGATCTTCACGCAAGCCTTCGCGTCTGACCTACCCATTATTTGTCAAGTCCGCGACAGAAGAAGCGTCCCTGGGTTTGTCTCAGAATAACATCGTTCACAATGATGAAGAACTGAAGGAACGAGTCTCCGACATCCACAAAGTCACAGAATCTGATGCGCTGTGCGAAGAGTACATCGAAGGCCGGGAGCTGTACGTTGGTATCATCGGAAACACGCGCCTGACAACGTTCAAGATCTGGGAGCTGCGATTTGATAAGAACAAAGAAAAGATCCCTCTCATTGCGACGCGGGAAGCCAAATGGGATCCCAAGTTTCAGAAGAAGTACGGCGTGATGACATACCCCGCTGACGACCTGTCGCCGGAGATCGAACAGAAAATCCTGCTGACCTGCAAGCGGGTGTACCGGGCTTTGTTTCTGACCGGTTATGCCCGGATCGATCTGAGACTCACGGAAGACGGGCGGATTTTTGTACTTGAAGCCAATCCGAATCCCAACCTATCCTACGGCGAAGATTTCGCAGAATCCGGCGACGCCCGCGGAATCAAGTACGAAGACCTGCTGAACCGGATTGTCCAGTTGGGACTGCGATATTCACCGGTCAAGTCGGTATAGGTTATCTGCTGAAATGCCCTCGTACTCATCAGGAAACGACAGTGTGGCTGAAAACCGATTGACTCGGTATGAACTGGAATTGATGGATGTCCTGTGGACGCTGGGACACGGAACCGTGCAGGATGTCTGCGACAAACTTGTGCGGAATCTGGCATACACCACGGTCATGACGACGCTCAATTTGCTCGCCACGCGCAAGAAAGTCCTCTCCCGCGAGAAGCAGGGACGCGCCTACGTCTATCGGCCGATTGTCACGCGCGATGAAGTCTGCCGATCGGTACTGAGTGATCTGAAAGCTGTGCTGTTCGGCAATCAGTTGTCATCGCTGGTACTGAATCTGATGGCAGACGACGAAGCCAACGAAACGGACGCGGAGATTCTCCGTGACGCCCTTCGTCGGCTGGAGGAGAATCGAGGATGATCGTTGCCTTCCCCAAACAATCCGATCAGGCGGGTTACTGGACGGTGAAGGACGTGTGGAAGACATCCTTAGGATCGGTGTATTTCTTGATTTGCTGGAGCCGCAGGTACTCATTCGGGGAGTCGTAGTACAAGTTCTGGACTTGAGCCTGCGTCATGTCGAGCTGTGTTCCGTTCGTGTTTG
>JAYTAK010000609.1:0-3774 GCA_043737515.1 Candidatus Kuenenia sp.
AGGTGCCGATTCCGGGTGATGGCTGGTCATGATCCGCGCTCGACGGAGGCAAGCTCCGCCGGGGCGTCAATTGGGTTGCAGGCGCAGCCCGCGCCAAGAATGATCAAGTCTGTGTGCTTCCTCAATCGAATCGCATTCACTTGTGCATTCTTTCCATCATCCGCTTCGACCGTTGACTGGACTCGTTGCCACGTTCGCGATCAAAACGGCAAACCGGTGAGGCGTTCATATGCTTCGATATAGCGGGATGACGTACGCTGAACGACATCGTCCGGCAATACGGGCGGAGGGCTGTTCTTGTCCCAGCCGGATTGTTCCAGCCAGTCGCGGACAAACTGCTTGTCGTACGATGCCTGGCCTCGACCAGCCTCGTACTGATTTGCCGGCCAGAAGCGTGAGCTGTCAGGTGTCAGCACCTCGTCAATCAGGATGATTTCGCCATCCTTGAGCCCGAATTCAAATTTTGTATCGGCGACGATGATGCCTTTGGTACTCGCATGAGTACATCCTTCGGAGTACACCTGCAGACTGATGTCGCGCAATCGACCGGCGAGTTCTTTACCAACGACCCCGCACATCTGTGCAAAACTGATGTTCTCGTCATGCCCGGATTCGGCCTTGCTGGCCGGCGTGAAGATGGGTTCCGGCAGGCGGCTGCTTTCCTTCAATCCGGGCGGCAACTTAATTCCACACACCGTGCCGGATTGGCGGTATTCTTTCCAGCTTGATCCGGCAAGATACCCGCGGACAACGCATTCGACGGGCACGACAGACGTCTTTATGACGACCATGCTGCGTCCGGCGAGCGACTGTAGATCCGTGCCAGCGGGAAGTGGAAGTGAGGCGACGTCATTTGTGATCAGATGATGACGTACCGACAGGCGGCTGAACCAGAACTGACTGAGTCGCGTCAGGACTTCACCTTTGCGGGGAATGCCGTTCGGGAGAATATAGTCAAAGGCACTGATTCGGTCCGAGGCGACGAAGAGCAGCCGATCGCCGAAATCATAAACATCCCGGACTTTGCCGTGACGCACGGGGATTCCGGGCAAAGAACTTTGCAACATCACAGCCGACATGGAGCACCAACAATACAGGAATTTACAAACTTTATTGACCGACAGGAGTCTACAGTGGCCTGAGCGTTTGAACAATCGACCTGACTCCGCTTAGACTGCGGACTTGACGAGTAGAATACAGCTTTGGTTTCGTCACAAAAAAGAGACGGCAACTGCGGCGGCAACAGCAGCGGCAACCGCTATCAACGCACAACGGACGTGTGCTGACGGGGAAATTCATGGGGGTCATTCAGTTTCGCGTCGAACGCCCGGACCTGCTGTCAGGTGCCTCAGAATTGTCGTTAATCGACTTCCTGATGTACGATGGTCGCGTCATCCCCGCGCGAACGCACCTGGCGAACGGAATGCTGTTTTGCGAACGTCAGGTGTCCGAGAGCGGACAGATGCGATTGCTGTGGCCACGTTTCGACGGTCGTCGTCAGGTCGTGCACACCACCAGTCTCCGCGAACAGTCCGCGCCGTATGCGCTGGAGCTGGAACTTGCACGCGGGCAATTATCACGACTGCGTAATCAATTCAATTCATGGTCGGGTGCAGGTTTGCAGTCGTCTCGGCAGTTGGCCACGTTGATTCAGGATTCGCATCGATCATTTCGGACGGCCGTGCTGCGTTCGGAATCTCCTGATACAGCAGTCGCGGCGGCGATCCTGTCCATCGACACTTCGTCCCGCGCGACGGACTTGCTGTGCAAGCATTATGTGGAACAGCGTTTGGGGTATCGTCGCAGTCGAGCCGCACGGTTGCCCGTGTTCCTGGGTTGTCGTCTGAATCAGATTCCGACGGATTCGGAGGCGTTCTGTCGCGCCTTCAACGCCGTGCAACTGGACACCTCGTGGAAGAATCTGGAACACGACGACGGTGAATATCAGTGGGAACATCTGGATCAACTCGTCGCGTGGGCTCAGGAACAAAAACTGTTCGTGCTCGGCGGGCCGTTGCTGGATTTATCTGAAGACTGTCTTCCTGTCTGGCTGAAGGCGTGGACCGGTGACATGCTCAACCTGCAGAGCTTCACGGCAGATTTCGTGGAAACCGTCGTGGGCCGCTACGTCGGTCGCGTTCGTCACTGGGAAGTCGTGACCGGTGCCAATCGCGGCGGTGTCGCGTCGCTCGACGAAGAGCAGCGCATGAATCTGGTTGCCCGCGCGATCGAAGCAGCGCGGCAGGTCGATGAACATACTCAAATCAGTCTGCGCGTGATTCAGCCGTGGGGCGAATATCTCAGCCAGACAAAGAATCGCCTGTCACCAATTCAGTTCGTGGATACGCTGCGACGCTGTGGTGTCCGCTTTGCGGAAGTCAATCTGGATCTGCGTATCGGCAATTATCCGGCCCCCACGCTCTGGCGAGACTGCCTGAGTCTGTCGCATCTGATCGATCAGTGGTCGCTGCTGCAGGTTCCGATCAACATGATGCTCACCGTGCCGGCTGCCCCTGCGGGAAAACACGCAGAATTCGAGACAACTCAGGTCCAGTGGCTGGAAGAGACGGTGCGTATGTGCCTGGCAAAAGAACGTGTCGTCGGAATCTATTATTCGAACTGGAACCAACAGGATGCAGGTCAGACGAACACAGCACTCGTGAATCCCGATGATTCGCCGCGCGCGACTTTGGATCTGCTGCAGTCGATGTCGAATGAGTATTGGGGATAAGGGAGTATCGGTGTCTGGAAATCTGGTGACGATTGGTGACTACAAGGTCGGTGATGGACAGCCGCTGCTGTTCATTCTTGGCCCGTGCGTGATGGAATCAGAAGCTCTGGTGCTGCAGGTCGCCGACCGGCTGGCCGCATTGCGGGATCGTTTGAGAATTCAGATTGCGTTCAAGTCCAGCTTCGATAAAGCCAATCGAACCAGCGTTGACAGTTATCGCGGTCCTGGCCTGGAAGAAGGTCTGCGGATACTGGATCTTGTCCGGCGAAAAACAGGACTTCCCACCACGACCGACATCCACGAAGCGGCTCAGGCGGCTCCCTGTGCTGAAGTCTGTTCCATCCTTCAGATCCCGGCATTCCTCGCGCGGCAGACAGACCTGATCGTCGCCGCTGCAGATGCGGCGGTCGCTCGGGATATCTGTGTGAATGTCAAGAAGCCGCAGTTTGTGGCGCCGGAAGACACGATTCACGCCGTCAATAAGTGTCGAGCCCGAGGATTGAAGAATGTGATGCTGTCCGAACGCGGCTCAACATTTGGCTACGGTCGCCTGGTCAATGACTTTCGTTGTGTACCCATTATGAAGTCCTTTGGCGTGCCGGTGGTCTACGATGCGACCCACAGCGTGCAGCTTCTGGGTGGCGCAACCACCGGCGGTCAGCGCGATATGGTCCCGCCGCTGGCCCGCGCTGCCGTCGCTGTCGGCTGCGACGCCGTGTTTATGGAAACTCATCCCGATCCGGACAAAGCAAAAAGCGACGGGCCGAACATGGTGATTCTGGACAAGCTTGAAACGTTGCTGAGGCAGTTGACCATTCTGCGTGAAACAGTGTTATCGTTTGATTCCTGAATTTCAATCAAATTCCCGTAGGGTGTGACAAGCGGAGCGCCGGCACACCATTTCACTACGAAATCAAACCGTGACTCATGACACCTCATTTTGGACCGGCGGGGTGGCACAGGTATCGGATGAGTTGTGTGCCACTGGCTCTGCCAGTGTTTTGGGTTTCTGCCCTGTCATCCGATAGCAGACATGTGAGAGC
>JAYTAK010000610.1:0-1562 GCA_043737515.1 Candidatus Kuenenia sp.
CGGCATCCCCCGCGCCGGAACGGCGCTGCGCTTGGTCCGGCCTACGAACTATACTCGACGCGGTCATGAGTGAGAGAATTGGCGAGCGGCATGCGTCAGCTTGCCGGTACAAAAAAGCAATGTACCGGAGGGCTCACGCCGCTCCGCTCGCCGGACTCATTTCTGGCCGCGCGGGGTATATATCGATACTTTCCTGTTACCCAAACATCATCGGCAGAACCTTTGTCCAGAACACCAGCAACGCCATCGCGGCATAGAAGACTCCACAAGAGGCGATGCCGATCCGCTGATACCAGCGTGGCCTGATCGGTTCCGGCAGCAGGCGGCAGTTGATCCAGAGAATATGAAAAGCGGTAAATGCCAGTGCCACATTGTTCACATTGGCAATCATTGTCACCATCAACTTTGGAGCATCCCCCACGAGCAGAAAGACCGTGACCATCACGAACGACCAGACCACGTACAGTGTCAGGATCGAATAGTAGAGATAATGAACCTGGTTGTCCTTCAGTCGCGCGCGGACAGCACGACTTCCCGACCATAGGATATCTGTCCAGCGTCGTGCGAAGTCATCAACAATTGACATCTGACTGGGCAGGAACACCATCAGGCCGACATACAGAGATGCAGTCCACAGGATCGGTGCCCAACTGCCCAGCGAAGCCGTCTGCCGAATCCCGTCTGCCGCGATCAACGGCTGTGAATACGTAATGTTCTGGCCGTACATGGCAGAATTGCGAGCAAACTGAATCGACATCAGCGCCGGCAGCGCCATTCCCATGAAACAACCAGGGACCCAGACCAACAGTTGATCCGCCAGAATGTATTTCCACCAGGCTTTCCAGCGTCGCAGGTTTTCCGCCGTGATCGGAAACACCTTTCCCACATGACTGAGCGCCACACTGCGACCGCCGACAGCACTGGCAATCGCACCGACTCGACTTCCCATCCCCCAGCCTTTATCCCGCACAAAATTACTGTACGCGGAATTGCTCAGACCGCCGCCGCCGGCGTATCCGGCAAACGCGCCGAGCATCGCAATGTTGCCGAGTGCCAGCACGGGAAGAGTGCCATTGGACCAGAAATGCGTGAAGGCATTTGTGACAGTGTCGTTCCCGTCCATGTCCGTCGTCGGCATGTTGCCGAATTTCAGGAATCCGCTGAACACATCTTTCCAGCCTTCCAGCCCTACAAAGAACAATCCGAGGAACAGACAGAATCCCAGAACGGTGAAGACCTTAATCGTCATCACAAACTGCAGCGTGTTGTAGACCTTGCCTCCGATGAGCACCGGGAAGACGACTGCTCCCAGAGTGATGTAGGCAATCGTATTGACCAGAAACGAATCAGCGCCGGTAGGCGGTCGATCCAGCCACAATGTGGCAATCAGCACTGCGGCGTTTGTGGAGAGACCTGGGATTAATGACGACAGGCTCAGGATCAGCGTCACGCCGATCCAGAACGCCGGCCCGGGAGCAGTCCGCATGAATCCGGTGAAGACGGGCTCACCGCAATACAGAGCATAACGCCCGCATTCGATGTTGTAGAACGCCTGCGTGATA
>JAYTAK010000611.1:0-8588 GCA_043737515.1 Candidatus Kuenenia sp.
TAATGTTGAGGCCCGCCGATAAATCTTAGCCCGGCGGCGGATCGTTGACAAAAATGCCGTGGTGGAAAGGCAAAGCGGCGACAAGTCGCCGCACTCCAAATGACTGTCACTTGTTTCAGGACGAGTCGCAAGGCGTCGATCGAGATTTGACTACCGCCATTCAGCGGATGCACTCGAAGTATAGTCATTCTGCCAGATCGTTTCCTTTGCCGTGCGTTCTACGCAATAATGCCTGAGACCTGCCTCAGGCGTTTGTGCTGAGTGATCAGTGCCGCCTGTTTTTTCGCTCAAGTCTGCAGGTTGCGGGCTTGAACGTTTTCCCTCCTTGATCAGTACCGGAGCCCTTGTATGACGACCAACTCCTCCGAAGCCTCACGACGAAGCTTTCTCAAATCCTCGACCGCCGCAGCGGCAGCCACCACGCTGCTCAGCGGAGCAGCATCCGGGATGTATGCCGCTCAGGACAGCACGATTCAGATTGCCCTCGTGGGCTGCGGCGGTCGCGGCGGCGGAGCTGCCGGAAACGCACTGTCAGTGGACAATGGACCCCTCAAACTCGTCGCGATGGCTGACGTCTTTGGAAAGAACCTTGAAGCGACATACGGTAACCTGAGTAAGGACGAACGCAACGCGAAGAAAATGGACGTGCCCGAAGAACGTCGCTTCATCGGATTCGACGGCTACAAGCAAGCGATGGACTGCCTGAAGCCTGGCGACGTCGTAATTCTGACAACTCCGCCGGCATTTCGTTGGGTGCATTACACGTATGCCATCGAGAAAGGGCTGAACGTGTTTATGGAGAAGCCGCTGACCGTCGATGGACCGACAACGCGACGGATGCTGGCGTTGAACGACAAAGCGATCGCGAAAGACCTGAAGGTCGCGGTCGGTCTGATGTGTCGACACTGCGAAGCTCGCCGCGAATTGTTCGACCGTATTCAGAACGGTGAAATCGGCGACATCACCATGATGCGTGCCTATCGCATGGCCGGACCGACCGGCACGGCAGCGACCGGACCAAAGCCGAAAGATGCCAGCGAACTCCTGTACCAGATCAGAAATTTCCATGGATTCCTGTGGCTTAGTGGCGGAGCCGTCAGTGACTTCCTTATTCACAACATTGACGAGTCATGCTGGATGAAGAATTCGTGGCCGGTGAGTTGCAAGGCCAGCGGCGGACGGCACTATCGCGGCGACAACGTCGATCAGAATTTCGACACGTATTCTATGGAGTACACGTTCGATGACGGCACGAAACTGTTCGTCAACGGTCGCACAATTCCCGGCTGTTATCAGGAATTTGCGAGCTACGCGCATGGCACGAAAGGACTGGGCGTGATTTCGTCCGCATCGCACTGGCCATCGCGTGCCCGAATCTATAAGGGGCACAAAGAGGATGATGCAAACCTAGCATGGCAATTTCCGCAGCCCGAAAAGAACAATCCCTACGAAGACGAATGGAAGCATCTGATCGCTGCCATCCGCAACAACGAAAAGTACAACGAAGTCGAACGTGGCTGCATGGCCAGCATCGTGACGTCCATGGGCCGCATGGCCGCACATACCGGACAGGAAATGACGCTGGAGCAAATGATGAACTGCGAACATGAATTCGCTCCGGACATCGATAAGCTCACGCTGGAATCCATGTCACCACTTCAGGCCGACGAAGAAGGCAAGTACCCGATCCCATTGCCTGGCCTGGAAAAGACTCGCGAATACGCATAAGTCATCGCTCGTCGTAAGACTCCCACCGTAGGCCGGACCAAGCGCAGCGCCGTTCCGGCGCTGTTGTCGGCCAAGTGTGCTGCGCCCGCCGAAGGTGTGCTTGAGCTTGTCTGTCAAAAAATCCTTGCAGGCATCGGTGAGAAGTTCTTCTCCGATCCTGCCAAGGACTAGCAGCAACAGCGGAGTTGTGATGGGGTCGAGCATGCTGAAGGGGGGTCCCGGAATGCGATGTCTGTGAATTCCACGAATGCAGGATGTTGCCTCGTCCTGATCAGCCATCCGCAGTGTTGTGGGTACCAAGGCTGTCACTGTAAGGCGTTGCCGCAGAATGGCAAGTCTGGATCGTCCCGCCGACCACACTTGGGTGCGGTATAGAGCGAGTGGGCAAAAAGATGAGTGGCAGAAACATGAATCCTGACGCGGGCTTCGCCCGCAACCCAATTGACGCCCCGGCGGAGCTTGCCTCAGTCCCACAGCGGTTTGCTCGGCTGCTCGGAAAGCGAATCAAACCATGTCCGGGCAGCAGAGTGATGGGCATGACCGTCGAAGGCCATCGCCAGCCAGACATTAATGTCGGGGAGCAGCATCTTCGTCGTCCAGAAGGTCCGCAATCATCTCATTGGTCAGAGCGATACTGCCTGGTTGATCACAACGAACCAGAGGAAGTTCTATTCGGCTCCGGCCCTTTGCAGCGCTATTCAACGGAGCGGCATCAAAGCTCACGCGCACTGTTGCACCCTCCGGCAACGAGACCGAGCCCTCAAGCACAATTACCCCATTTTGTACTCGTCCTGCAATGTTCATGGCCGGATCGTACAATCAGCCCCCCGTCTGCTCAATAGGAATTCCGTTGCCCGCGAGACCTCGAATGAACACACCGATTGTTCGGAGAGCCTGAACAAGTCGCCCGGATACCATGTCAAAGCTTGTTTTCCGTCAACTGTGACCGAACCGATTGCAGTCGGACGTGGGCGTTTTCGTGGCTTTAATCTTTTTGCTATTCTTTCGGAGTAATTCTCATGTCAAAACGAACACCAAAGAAAACTTCTCCGACTCGATGGACTGACCGACTGGATCCAGAAGCGGTCAATGCGGCGTATGAAGATGCTACGGTGGATGCTTATGACGAGGAAGAACAGTATTCCGGTTTTTTGTCGGTGCTGGAGGACGAACTGGTATTCCCGTTTTCCGCGAAGATCTTTGATGATGTCGTCACGGTTGTGGACTTCGAAGCGGGTGACGACGCAGGGTTCTGCATCGATCTGATCTTCGACCGCGACGGCAAACGGCATCGGATTGCTGCCTGGTCAGTGGAACTCATCGAACCGTTGCCGGAGGGGCATTTGCTGCTGGCGGCGTATTTGAAATGGCAAAAACTTGTGTGAACCATGATTCCGGAAGAAAAATCCCGCCATGTGCCTTGTCAAGTCATAAAATGTAGGTTGGACTCTTGTCCGACCGCGTTTTGACGGGCAAGAATGCCCATCGTACCCAAAAATCAACCATCGACAGGACGCTCGGAGAGTCGGGGAACAATGGTTCTGAGTCGCACATCAATGAAACAACTTTTTCCTGTCGAACACCTCGGCCCGTATCCCGATTCGCGACGTCGCTTTATTTCTAAGGCGCTCGGCGGTCTGGTTGTCACTGGACTCGCGCCGGCGATTGCATTTTCCGCGGACGAAAACGATGAACTGAATCAGAAGCTGGACGCCTCCATTCGCCGCGCGCTGTCATGGCTGGCGTCGGAACAGCAGGTGTCCGGTGCATGGACCACCAGTGACTTCGGCGAATCGACGGCCACCACCGCGCTGGCGATCATGTCGTTTCTGGCAGGCGGGCATGTTCCGGAAGAAGGTCCCTATGGCCAGCACATGACGCGCGGAGTCGGCTGGCTGTTGTCTCAGCAACTCAAGAACGGACTGCTGGTCGGTGAGGAACGCAGCCACGGGCCGATGTACAGTCACGGCATCGCCACGCTCATGCTGGCCGAAATCGCCGGCATGGTTGATCCGACTCAGTCGGAAAAGTGCCGGGAAGCACTGCAGAGAGCCATCAAGCTGATCATTGATGCTCAGAATCAGCCGAAGTCAGGCGAGCACGATGGCGGCTGGCGCTATCAGCCGACGAGCAGTGACTCCGACTTGAGCGTCACCGCCTGGCAATTGCTGGCTCTGCGCGCCGCCAAAGATATCGGCTGCGACGTTCCAGCGGAAAACATCGATCGGGCCATCGCCTACATTAGACGCCTGCATGTCAAACACGACGGTGGTTTTGGGTACATGGTCGGACACGGCAGTTCTGTGACTCGATCCGGAACCGGCATCGTGGCACTGGAAGTCTGCGGTGAACATCGGACGGAAGAAACCCTGGCGGCGGCCAATCTGATTCTGTCCCGGCCACTGACGAAGGGCGAGCAGTATTTTTATTACGGTGCGTACTATTGCACTGTCGGCATGTTCAAAGTCGGCGGCGACGAATGGCGTCAGTCGCGAGAAGCACTCTATCGCACAATCCTGAACCTGCAGAATCCCACTGGTTACTGGAACCCCGAAGACGGCACCGAACGCCAGGCGGGCAAAGTGTATTCGACCTCCCTGGCCGTGCTGGCACTGGCGATTGAATACGGTTACCTGCCGATCTACCAGCGTTAAGAACTCAAATGCCCATCGAACCGTTTCGCACAACCTCGCATGAACTGCTGGACCAGTTGGCACCTGTCTCCGGTTCTCCGTTTGTCTGTCCGGGTAATTCGGCTGCCGTTTCGCGCGCGATTCATCTGGCTCGACTGAATGCCGCATGGCCGGGCTGCGATCAGTGTGAATGGCGCTTTGATTCGGAAGGGCTGGCCGAACGCACGGTACTCGAAACCGAACGCATCCGCAGTCAGCGCGTCGAGGGGATTCGGCGGACGGAATTCGGCATTCGCGGCCAGTACATTAACGACCTGGATCGCCAGACAGCCGCCGATCTGACTAGGATCTTCAGTGCTTGTCTGCACGAGCAATCCGCGCAGGACGAGGAAGACGCTGCGGCGAAGCGATCACCGCGTGAGGCTCGGTCGGGACAATCCGGTATTGCGGCACCTGAGGCAACTGGTGCATCGTTTCAGGCCGTCGCCCCTGTGATTGTCGGCTACGACGGCCGCAGTGCTTCGGTCGATCTGGCGATAGGAGTTGTTGCGGCCAGCCGCGAATTCGGGATGCCAGTGACTGACATTGGTCGTTGCACGGCGGCTTCGATTCAGGAAGCGGCCCGTTGTTTTCACGAGAGCTGCGGCGCGATTCTGGTGACAGGTGCGGGATCGCCGAATGCATGGGCCGGAGTCGATGTTTTCGATCGCCGTGGCGATGCGGTCCCGGTCGTCTGGAAAGATTTTGGTGTGCAGTTGGAACACGTCAGCTCTGCCGCCGCACCATTTCTGAAACTTCGACTGCCTGACACCCCGGCCCGCGCTCGCTGGGCGCGCCGATTGACGCGGCAATCAGGATCGCACGACGTCGTGAATTTCGAGGATCGCTATCGAGACTGGCTGCTGCGGTGGTTTCCAAAGCAGTCCGGGCTGCGGATGCTCGTGCGAACCGAAGACATCCTGCTGCAGCAACGACTGGCCTGGATCTCACAGGCAACTGGCCTGGAAATCATCTGCCGCGGCGCGCAGGATCTGGCCGTCACGCCACACGTCGCAGTCACCATGCTGATCCCGGAAGACGACCGTCAGTTTCACGTCCTCAACGCCTTCGACCAGCCCGTGACTTCTGAACGCCTGGCCCTGGCGCTGAACCGGGCGATGCATACACAGTCATCCCATATCACGGCTCATGCCGATGCTGCCTCTGGCAGATTCTGGCTCACCGACGCCGCCAGAAGCGGAGCCCGCCGATCAACGGAATCCATTCACGATGCACTCGCAACTCTGGGCCTGATCGTACGATTGACCGACAGCAGGCGACTGACCGGCGACCTGTAGGATCAAGTTTTCGCTGCGATGCCAAAACGACCGAATGTAGGATGGACATTCATGTCCGTCGCATGGCCATAAAACACGGTCGAAGCGATGGTTATTTGACCTTGACAGCCGCTCGATAATTCGACGTTGTTTGGTCAACATCTCGGACATGAATGTCCAAGCTACAGAAATCGCAGCCTTGCACCGAGTTGCCACGACCCTGCCCGTCTCTGGTTCCTGTCACTCCGGATTCGATCCTTATTCGACAGGAATCTCGATTGGATGCTGGCTGATGTCCCGCAGCGGGCTTGGGGAAGGTTCTTCCGACTTCGATTCCGGAGCGCCGTTGAAGTAGACAACATCTTCCTCTTCGATTTCATGCCCCTCGCCGTTGCTGTGCAGTGGAGGGTCCAGTAAAGCAGCCGCGCTGGCTGCGGGGCCGAATCTCTGAATGCCGTCAATCGGTGCGGTAGATGGCTTTGGAGCCGGGGTCATGTCGATCCCCGGAGGAGCCATGGCGGTTCGCGCCGTGCGGGTCGGTGGAGACTTTGGTGGTCCGTTCGATGGCAGCGTCAGATTGCCGCGTCGTGGTGCCTGTGATTCTCCCAACGCATGCACCACGCCGGGAGGACCGTCCGACGCAGATTCATTGACAGCCTGCATGATTCCGCCGTCCGGATTGTCCAGAAATCTCTGAGCGATATCGCGTCGCAGGTTTTGTCTGATATTAAACACGACTCCGTCCGGCTGACGCACCGAGATTTCATCGATCACCCACGCACTGTTTTCTTTCAGCAGCCGGACGCTCACCGGTGGTTCTCCCGCACGAGCCAGTGCCACAACGGCCTGTGAGTCGGCTCGCTCTGTCGATTGAACAGGGACGAGCAGCATGTCCGGAAGCCGATCGAAGTCGCCAGGCAGAGTTTTGAGATTTCCCCAGATCAGCCGATTGAAATCCATAGAACAGGTTCGTTGCACGCCGGGCAGATCATGCTTGTGCCAGGCTGCCGCCAGTTCCACGATCGGGACGGTCAATTCCAGATGACTCCGCAGCGAAGCGACTTGCGCAGATGCGTTTGGATACTGGATATCGTCCACATTCAGAGTCCCGTTTTCGCTGCGCATGATGACGCTGCAGATCTGCCCGCTGCCGGTCATGAATTCCATTTCTGTCGTGTCACCCCGTACATCGGTGTTCTGGAGAGTCAATTCACCTCCGGGAACTTCGGACAACGGGAGCTGCGACACGAGTGCAGGATCAATTCGGTCCCATGTGCCGTGCGAGAATTCTTTGGTCGACAACTGCTTCAGAATGGGCAGATTCTGATCATGCAGCGCGGAGACGAATAACATGGCACGGATGGGCGCCGTGAACGCGGATTCCAGCTTCTGTTGCTTGCGAGTCTGGCGATCGTAAATCGTGATGTCGCGAATCACGAACGACGTTTCCACCGACCCTTCGGTCAGTTTTGTCGCGGCTTTGCGCTCGTCAGATTTTGGCGCTGTGAGATCCAGTTGCACGATTTGAGTCTTGTCCGGCACCATGATGGTTAGCTGCCCGGAGAATGAACGAATTTCGAAGTCGTCCGGAGCATGTTCCGCAGACGGCATGGTGATCATGGACAGATCGCCGATTTCCAGCGATGTGCGGTAAAATGTCTCGTCGCTGAGTCCCTTCAGAGCAACCTTGTCTTCCTTGCCATAGGCTGCGAGAAACTGTGAAACCGCATGCAAAGCGCGGGCCTGTCGCAGCACGGATCCCGGGTGATCGTCCGTTTTGCGTTGGCGGACTTCGATATCGGAGAACAGCCAGTGGTCGTCTTCCCGCGCGACCTTCAGCAACAGATGTCCGTTCTTCGATGGCATTTTGACGAGCGCGTCGGATTCGTTCATCTGAATTTCAGGTCGCCGCGCCATCTCACTTTCACATTCGGACGACACGCGTTCAACCAGGCGCTGCATCCAGGTTTCCGGCATCTGTTCCAGTGGTTCGCGGAGACTGACCGCGACGGCAGGAAGTATGGCCGATCGGTCATTGCTTTGCCATGTGGTCAGAAATTCACGGACGGTCAGCAGCAGGTCCATGACTTCAGACACCGACTTCGTGGCGCTGGTGCCTTTCTTTTGTTGCCGCACCAGCACATCATCCACGACCCACCGGCGTTTTTCGGTATCCCGGACAATCTTGAATTGATACTTGGTGCCCTTATCGTCCTTGGCGATCGTTTCGAATGTGTGTTCATCGACGGGCGTGCTGTCATCGATTTCCAGCTTCACCTTCGGCAGCTTCATGATCTCCAGATCTTTCCACGAATCGGGTGAGCGCATGGCCCGCTGCTCGAAGCGCGTGGAAACGCTGCGACGGAAGGCTTTTTCGTTATCCTCGGTCAACGCATCCGTGAACTGCGTGAGCGCGCGATTTTCTGTGATGTGCCCGTCCATGAGTGACGGTTTCAGAGCGGCAGTCTTCAGCATCGCCGCGTCGAACAACGACGTCGCGCAGCCCGGAATCGTCATTCCGGAAAGACCCGCGAAAAGCAGAACAGCGCGAATATGTTTTGTGGGCAGCATGGAGAGACTCCTGCCGAAGATGCGTCAACCGCCAGACGAGCTGGTTCAGCGGATGACGGTGTCGGGGCGATGGAACTCAGAATGGATGGAGGATGTCGATGACTCGTGGCAGCGTCCCAGTTCCCTCCATTGCGGTCAACACGCCGATGCGATCAGGAAGCCTCGCGGCGAAAAAGTGTGCGATGCAGATTATCGACTTTCGGCGGATTTGGCACCGCGTCAGAATCTCACGGCGGGGATCGGCGGTGCCAGACGGGACTCAACTGCAGGAATTGCCGAAGGACGTGTGTCTGCGGATGCCCTGCGACTTTCTAAAGCGAGTGCCATTGGGTGTCAGCCC
>JAYTAK010000612.1:0-3770 GCA_043737515.1 Candidatus Kuenenia sp.
GATCTGTTCACGCAGGAATTGATCGTACGGCTTGTCGGCGTTGAACGCCTCGATCACATAATTGCGGTATCGCCATGCCAGCGGGACGGGATAATCGGCTGTCTCACCGGCCGTGTCGGCATAGCGCACCACGTCCAGCCAGTGTCTTCCCCAACGTTCACCATAGTGCGTGGAGGCAAGCAATCGATCAACAAGTTTTTCGTAAGCCTGCGACGACTCATCCTTTAGAAAGGCATCGATTTCTGAGGGCGTAGGAGGAAGCCCGGTCAGGTCAAATGTGGCGCGACGAATCAGCGCGAGCTTGTCAGCCATCGGCGCATGATGAACACCAGCCGCCTCCTGTTTGGCGCGGATAAATGCGTCGATGCTGTTGCGGACCCATGCCGTATCAGTCACCGCTGGCTGGGCCGGATCGCGAATCGGTTCAAATGACCAATGTTTGTGGCCCTCAAACTTCCGTGTATTTGTCGGCCAATTCGCGCCCGAACTGATCCAGTTTTCGAAGGCCGCGACCTGATCGGGTCGAAGAGCTTTATCTTCTTCCGGCGGCATGGCCGAAACATCTTCGTGCCGCCGAATAGCTTTGATGAGCAGGCTCTCGTCCGGCTTCCCCGGCACAATTGCCGCACCAGATTCACCGCCCTTCAACAACGCCTCACGGGAATCGACCCGCAGCATGCCCGAGACCTTTGAATCCCCATGGCACCGAAAACAGGTTTCGACCAGCACCGGTCGAATCTGATTCTCAAACTGCGCGTCGGCACTTTCATCGCCAGACACTGCCGCGATTTGAAAACCGACCACGATCACGGCGACCGCAATTCGGCTGAGGATCTGTCGCGATCGTAGCAATCGACTGACATAGGCGAATGAGAAAAAGGGATTCATGACGTTGTCCCGTCTTGCGACGAAGTCGGTGGGCTCAATCAGGAACGAGAGTCAAGACCTGATCAAAGTTGAAGCGGAGGGTTGTCTGTAGAGTACCTTACGCAACCAGCGTTCTCAAGGCGTTTGCAGCCCGTGACGGATTTTGACATGAGGTCCATTGATCGATATTCGCTCCTTTTCACACATTGATCACCGGAGACTCAGCGATTGCTGGAGATTGACGACATCGAGAACATCAAGCGTCGGAACGAATCTGCGTGGCACGAGGGAATAGTTGTCTGTACTCTTCGCGACTGACACACTGCTCTCACTGTCCCGATTCTGCAAGCTGCATCATGCTGGAACTTCGAAATCCACACAGTATTAAAGCCGCGCTCGAAGTGCGGCCAAAAGCTGTGAAACTTGTCCGCGTCCATGCTGAAAATCCAGGCGAACCGTGGGATTCCGTCGTGAAGCTCGCGCAGGAAAACGGCGTTCCCGTTCGCTTCGGCGCGCCGGAGCAGCGGGATCAGCGAAACCAGAAAGGCAGCCAGAAAGGCGGACAGAAAGGCGGACGGGAAACGGAACGCACGGGAGCTGGTTCAGCGACTGTCGAACCGCCTTCGCCGATTCCACTCGAGTTCCTGTGGAATACCGATGAGGCATCCACTGGCTTGTGGCTTGCCCTCGATCAGGTGCAGGACCCGCAGAATCTTGGCGCGATTTTTCGACTGGCCGGATTCTTCGGAGTCCGCGGCATCGTGCTCACCAAAGATCGCAGCGCGTCGGTCAACGCAACGGTCTGCGATGTGTCTGCCGGAGGAGCCGAACACGTTCCGTTCGCTGTCATCGCAAATCTGGTGCAGGCGATGGAGAAAGCTCAGCAGAATCAGATCTGGGTGCTGGGAACCTGCGAACGAGCCGACTCCACAATCCACGTCGTGCAGCGTGATCGCAACTGGATGCTGGTCCTCGGCAATGAAGGCACCGGGCTGCGACGACTGACGCGCGAACGATGCGACCAGCTTGCCTCGCTGCCTCCGCTGGGCCCGATCCCGTCACTGAACGTCGCGACCGCTGCCGCCGCATGCCTCGCTATTCTGACGGCGCGCACGAACTGAACGGACGGTGAGTCATGGAACTTCGTGCCTTCGCTGAACAAGTTCTGTACTCAGATGAACTAAGCTGCAAGATCACGAGAATCACGGAATCGCTGACCGATACCGCGCTTGGCGCTGCAGTGCGCGTCACCCGGCCGACACGACCCGCGAATCTGCAGTTTGCCGAGCGGAAGAAGGCACCTGCGATGCCTAAGGCGGAATCGTTGAAGGATGTCAGAAAGCGGGCCATCGCGCATCATGTCATGGCCAACCATGAATTGCAGGCACTGGAAGTCATGGCGATGGTGCTGCTGGCATTCCCGGAAGCTCCAGCCGATTTTCGCATGGGACTTGCGCAGATCATGTTCGATGAGCAGCGTCATACGCGAGTGCATGTTCAGCGCTGCGAAGAACTCGGAATCCGGTTTGGCGACTATCCGGTCAATGGCTGGATCTGGAAGAAAGCTCAGGATTACAGCTCGACGCTGGAATACGTCGCCGGCCTGCCGTTGGTATTCGAAGGCGCGAATCTTGATCACACGGCGGAATTTGAACAGTACTTTCGCGCCGCCGATGATCGCCGCAGCGCCGCGATTATGCGGGCTATTCATAAGGACGAAATCCGGCATGTCGAATTCGGGCTGAACTGGCTGCGACAATTGAAACCCGCCGGTGTTTCCGACTGGGATGCATGGACCGGCGCGCTGCACTGGCCGATTCGCCCGTCCAAAGCCCGCGGCGATTTGTTCCAGCGCGAAGCTCGCCTGCAAGCCGGATTGACGCCGGAATTTATCGATCGGCTGGAAGCCTTTGATGAAACTGGCAGTTAACATGCGAGGTTTCTTTGGAGTGCGGCGACTTGTGGCCGCTTTCTGTGGCATTCGCCGTGTCAAGGAGGACCCACGCGGCAACGGCGTGAACGCAAGGCGAGCGGGGGATGTAAATCCCCTGATGTGTGTGGTTCGAGTGCCGAAAATCAGGGCACTTACGTACCCCGCTCGCCTTTGGAAGTTCTTGAATCCACGCCATGGGACCGACGTTCCCTTGAGATTCGAGCGAAACCCTGAAAAAGAAAGCGATGACGAGTCATCGCACTCCAAAGCGTGCTTCTCACCTATCGCTGAATGCGATAGGCGTTCAGATCGACGTGCGGTTTCTGGCCGCTGATCATTTCTGCGACCAGTTTGCCGGTGCCGGTGCCCATCGAGATGCCCAGCATGCTATGTCCCGCAGCGACCCAGACGTTCTTGAATCGCGGTGATCGGTCGATGAACGGAATTCCGTCGGTCGTCATTGGACGCCAGCCGTACCATTCTTCTTCAACTGGATCGGCGGTGGGCTCAATCAGATACTCGGCGGCCCCGGAGCGCAGGTAGTTGAGTCGCTGCTGATTCAGCGTTGTGTCATAGCCCGCGAATTCCATGGTGCTGCCGACGCGATAGCCTTTGTCGAAGGGCGTGATGGCGACGTGACACTCTTCCAGAATCATCGGATACTTTGGACAGATCTTCGGTCGCGCCATTGTGATCGAATAACCCTTGCCTGGCTGGATCGGCAGCTTGACGCCCAGTGATTCTTTCAGCAGCGGCGTCCACGAACCGGTTGCGACAAGCACTTCATCGGCTTCAAGGTCCGCATGGTTTGTTTCCACTGCCGTGGCCTGGTTGCCCGAACTCCTGAGGCTCTTCATTTCGCAGTTTTCGATCACGCGCACGCCGCTTTCGTCGAGCAATCGGCGCAGTTCCAGCATCAGCCTGTCAGGGCGCAGATGGGCATCGCAGCGATACAGCCATGCGCCGGCAA
>JAYTAK010000613.1:0-1561 GCA_043737515.1 Candidatus Kuenenia sp.
CGGAGCCTGCCACGACTTATCTGCTGGAACCGCCAGTGATTCTTTCAACGCTGTCAGTGCCGCATCGTGGTCACCAGCCGAAAGCTGTACCTCAGCCACGTCGGCCAGGTTGGCTCGTAACTCATTCTTCGCGCGCAGCTCATCGGGGAACTTAGTAACATGTTCACGGCGAACGGCGAACGGCGGTCGCCTTGCCGAGTTCCGTAATGGCTTCCTTGAACTGTCTCGCTGTTGCGTAAAGTCGCGCACGTTGTTCAAAGGAACCGGCATAGTCCGCGAACAGACCCGTTTCACCTGGAAATCGTTTGAGCAGATCCGCACAGTATACTGAAGCGGATTCGAAAATCGCCGCCGCTCCGGCTGCGTCCTGCTTTGCTTCCAGAATCCTTCCTTTGAAAATCAGGCTTTGAGAAAGCTCAACGTTCGGCTGCAACCAAGTTGGGTTCTCGTCTGAAAGACGACGACGAATCTGCATAGACTCCTCGATCGCCACCATTGCCTCATCAAGTTGCGGCCCATTCGACTGTAGATTGACCAGCAGAAAATCGGCAAGTTTGTCCAGCGCGGCAGCCAAATAGCGGTGATGCTCAGCGACCTCCGGAAACTCGGCGATCATCTCCCGATGCAGCGCAATGGCTTTGCGAAGAAATTCTTCCGCCCGCGCCATGTCTTTTTCCGTCACTGCCAGCTCACCCATCATCCGATAGTCCTGAGCCAGCTTGTGGCGGACTTTCACCACGTCAGACTTCTCGGACAGCAACTGTTCGTAGATTGAGATCGCTCTTTCCAGAAACCCACGGGACTCAGTCAGCGACTTCTGAAACTGGCAACAGCGTGCCAGGGGACCGAGAGCCACAGCCAGGTCCATTCGATAAGTCGGATTATCGGGGAAGTCTGCAATGAGGGTTTCCAATCGGCCAACCGCATCATTCAATTTGTCATTCGCTTGATCAAGCTTCTGTGTGTTCAGAAAAAAAACGCCGAGAACTCGAGTCGAAATTGCGTCCTGATAGCGATAGACCGGAATCGATGGGAATGACGTTGTCAACTGTCGAGCGGCCTCCGCTCCTCGCACAAAATTCTTTTCTGCCTCTGCGAAGTCGCCCGCTTCGGCGTAGGAGATTGCGATGCTGCCATATCCGCTTGCGACTCCATATTGATAGTCGGCAATGTGCGGAAAATCACGAGCCAGCACTTCTCGAATCCGCAGGACTTCAATCGCGTGAGTTCGGCTGGCGTCACGATCACCAGTGCTCCGTTCGATATTCGAAATCCAATCATGCGCCATCGCCGAGAGTTCGCGAAACTCATGATTCTCGGGTTGTTTCTTGACAAGTACATCTGTGAGACGAAGCATTTCGTTGAACTGAGCCCGTGCTTCCCCCGCGCGGCCAGTCGTGATGAACAGTCGTCCAAGCACCGATCTGACGTTCGTTTGATTCTGCACAAACTCTGCAACCTCGCGCCCCTCATCTGACATTCGCTCATAGTTCTGAATGGCCTTACCGAACCACGATTCGGCGTCAGCACTCTCTCCCAGGGTCTGTCTGGCAATTCCGAT
>JAYTAK010000614.1:0-3768 GCA_043737515.1 Candidatus Kuenenia sp.
GATCAGACTTGGCAACGCCAGCCAACGCACCCATCCCCAGAGTTTGCTCAGCTCGCGGCGATAACCCCACGAACCCGCCAGCGCGCCGGGAAACAGGGCAACGGTGTTTGTCGCGTTTGCAATGATCGTCGCACCGGGAGTTCCTCCCAATGCCCAGAGCAACGCAGGAAATGTGACGAGCGTACCGCCACCGGCCACCGAATTGATCATGCCCCCGATCAAGGCTGCCGGACACAGCACAAGATAAGCCTGCCAGGGTTCCATCGCAAATCTTTTTGAAAGTTGAGCTACTTCGCTCGAGGACGCCGGATCAGCGCCAACACGGCAGCGAACAGGGTCGCACCGATGATCGACCAGATGACCGGAAACGAACGGCCTCCGACCTGAACGGTAAACAATTCTGGCAAGCCCGCCTCCCGTGCCAGATACGTCCCCAGCACGGCTCCAATAAATCCCAGCACGATCGATACGAGACACCCGCCGTGCGAGTACCCGACAAGCGATTGCGCCAATGAGCCGCAAACTCCTGCGACCAGCAGCAACACCAGCAACTCAAAAATGGTCATTGTTGATCCTCTGCCAAGCAATTGAACAAATAGCGTCGCATTGATTTCTCGAAGATTATGACGCTACAGAACCGCAGAGATTGTAACGACTCACGCGAGACTTTGTATGCTGTCACACAAACTGGGTGAACATTCGATGCCAGACTGAGTACACTTCGTAACAGACGAATGCTTTATTCCCCCCTCAACGACAACAGCATCGGCACAACAGAAAGGAAGTCGACAGTGACGGCCTCGCTTCAAATATTGACAGATTCCACCGAATGCACTGAAGCTTCAGTCTACGATCGCTATGCCGCTGCATCAAAGCAGGTGGAACCAGCGCTGTGCTGTCCCGTGCAGTATTCCGGGCAGTATCTGACGGTCGTGCCGCAGGAGATCATCGAAAAAGACTACGGCTGCGGAGATCCCAGTGCGTGGGTCAATGCAGGCGACACAGTCCTGGATTTGGGTTCCGGTGCTGGTAAGCTGTGCTACATCATGTCGCAGGTGGTCGGGCCGCAGGGAAAAGTAATTGGCGTCGATTACAACACCGAAATGCTGACACTGTCACGGAAGTATCGAGATGAAGTTGCCGGTAAGATCGGCTACAACAACGTCGAATTCCGCTACGGCCTGATCCAGGATCTGCAACTGGATCTGGATCTGCTCAACACACGCCTGGCCGAAAAGCCCGTTCAAAGTTCATCCGACTGGATCGCCGGGCGACAACTGGAAGAACTGCTTCGCAAAGAGCGGCCACTGATCGCCGACAACACCATCGACTGCGTGGTTTCGAACTGCGTGCTGAATCTGGTGCGACAACAGGATCGCCGCCAACTTTTCGCCGAGATCTTCCGTGTGCTGAAACGCGGAGGGCGCGCGGTCATCAGTGATATCGTGAGCGACGAGACCGTGCCGGATCACATGCAGCAGGACGGACATCTGTGGTCCGGATGCCTCTCGGGCGCTTTTCGCGAAGACCTGTTTCTGGAAGCATTTGCCGACGCCGGATTTCACGGCATCACGATCGCAAAACGCCAGGCTGAGCCCTGGCAGACGATTGAAGGCATTGAATTCCGCTCGATGACCGTGATTGCATGGAAGGGTAAAGACGGTCCGTGTCTGGATCGCAATCAGGCGGTGGTTTACAAAGGTCCGTTTCGTCGCGTGGAAGATGATGACGGACATATGTTCGTGCGTGGCCAGCGGATGGCGGTTTGCGAAAAGCTGACCCGCCTGATTCAGTTGCCGCCGTACGCCGGGATGTTTGAAACGATCGAACCGCATCAGGAAATCCCACTGGATGCCGCGCCATTATACGATTGCCGACGCCTGAAGATTCGTGATCCAAAGGAGACTAAAGGACTGGGCTACGACGTGACAGTCACCGCCGCCGGTTCCTGCTGCGATGGCGATGAACCGTGTTGCTGAAGCCTGCCTTATCACTGCTGCGACAGGGAAATCCGCTCGCCAACGCCGCACGGCAGCGCGAGGTGCTTGAGTGCGACGGTCAGGCAGGCATCCCTTCGTTCCAGTCCGCGTTGGCAGGCCATGGAATCATGTCGCTGACCAGCGGAAAACTGAAATCGCTGCAGGTCAACGTCGGGAAGCTCTGCAATCAAACGTGTCGGCATTGTCATGTCGATGCCGGTCCGGATCGCCGCGAGCTGATGACGAAGGACACTTTTCTGCACTGTCTGCGGCTGCTGTCGGAGTCTACGATCGAAACCGTGGATATCACCGGTGGTGCCCCGGAGATGAATCCGCTGTTTGAATGGTTCGTGACGGAAGTGCGTCGGCTTGGGCGTCACGTCATTGATCGCTGCAATCTGACCATCCTGACGGCTCCCGGATTCACGCACCTGCCGCAGTTCCTGGCCGAGCATCACGTCGAAGTGATCGCCTCCCTGCCCTGTTATCTGGAAGAAAACTGCGATGCCCAGCGCGGAGACGGAGTGTTTCAGAAATCGATCGAGGCCCTGAAGTTGCTGAACGGCCTCGGTTATGGGCGGGAGAATTCAGAATTAAAACTGTCGCTGGTTTACAATCCCGTCGGCCCGTCGCTGCCGCCGAATCAGCACACACTGGAGCAGAGTTACAGAACTCAGCTTCGGCAGCGATTCGGGATTGAGTTCAATCGCTTGTACACCATCACGAATATGCCCATCAGCCGCTTTCTGGACGACCTGCTGCAGACAGGACGCTACGACGAATACATGACGCTGCTGGTCAATTCGTTCAACCGTGACTCCGTGGCGGGCCTGATGTGCCGATCCACAATCTCGATCGATTGGCAGGGCAATCTGTTTGACTGTGACTTCAATCAGATGCTCAATCTGCCGCTGACAGATCCCCTTCCCCGCCACATCAGCAGTGTCCAGATCACAGACATCGAAAATCGTCCGATCGCCGTTGGTCGCCATTGCTACGGCTGCACGGCGGGTGCCGGTTCCAGTTGCACCGGATCACTGGTCGCAGATTAAACGTGCCACATCCCGCAAGCGTTTTCACAAGCGGGGAAGTTCATCGTTTAACCCCAAAGCCGCAGCAGCAGGCGTCGGCGAACAGCAAAGCGAATGAAAGGCATGTGCGAACAGACAGCGCACAAGCCTGCGGCTTGCGGGGGTGCCGTATCTCCAGTCCTGAGTTTGCAATGGCAATTTTGTAGATTGCGTGATTCACAGGTCTCGCAGTTCAAGAGGGAAGAAGCACAGCTCGATTGGCCCCACTGGCCTCGTGCCAGTGGACCAAGGTTTGGCAACCAAAACGAAACGAACCCAGGAGGCCGCTCCCCACCCGACCTCGCGTCGGTGGAAGCCAGGTTTGAAAACTATGTCCGGTCCTGCGTCAGCGACACTGGCAACAGATCCGCGAAGTTTTCAAACCTGGCATCCACTGGCATGAAGCCAGTTGGGGGCCGGAAAACCAGTGGGACGGTTCGTTTGGTAGTCGGCAAACCGGGTTGCCACCGGCATGAAGCCGGATGGGGAACACTGGATTCGGTCCACCAAACAATTCGCTCAGGAATTCAAATCGTCAGCTCCAGCCGCAGCATCAATACAGAATTCAGATTCCCGCCTCTTTCGACGGACTGGACAGATCGCACCCTACGCTTCGTCCAACAACTCCACAGCGGCGAATTTTTCGCCTTCCAGCATCGACAGACTGGCTCCGCCTCCGGTGCTGACGTGTGAGACTTTGTCGGCGAAGCCCAGTTGCT
>JAYTAK010000615.1:0-3768 GCA_043737515.1 Candidatus Kuenenia sp.
GCTGGATTCCTGGATCGATCCAGTGGGCTCCAATGGGCCGATGAAGCCAAACAGATTTCGCGAATGCTGGCAGCGTGGATCAATCGTTATAGGACTAGAAACTAGAGGCTAGCGACTAGAGGCTAGCCTCTTGCCCCTTGTCTCTTGCCCCTTGTCTCTTTCCCCTTGCCTCTTTCCCCTTGCCTCTTGATTCTTAATCCCATGCGATTTTCCGACATCCCGCGAAATCCTGACCCCAAAATGCTGCGGCAGTTTGCCGGTCTTTGGATTCTGTTCTTTGGCGTCCTCGGTTGCTACGGCCTTTATCATGACAAGTTCACGGCATGGATTTGGTTGACCATCGCTGTTGCGGTTGGACTTCCAGGAATGATTCGTCCGCAACTGCTAAAACCCGTTTTTGTCACATGGATGGTCGTGGCGTTTCCAATTGGCTGGATTGTCTCCCATCTCATTCTGTTGCTCATTTTCTGTTTCGTTTTTACTCCCATGGGCTTCATGATGCGGGCTTTGGGACATGATCCGCTGCGTCTGAAGAAGCCGAAGACAGACAGTTACTGGGAGAAGAAGATTCAGCAACAGGATGCGCGAAGATATCTCAAACAATTCTGAGCGATCGCTGGAATTCTACGGCGGCTCGCCTGCGTAAGGTTGAACGGACATGAGTGACGAAAACAACGACGACTTTTCAAAAATCGCGAATGAGTCGACCGAGCAATCGCTTGTCGGAGAGCTGATTGATTTTCTGAAAGCCAACAAGAAGTGGTGGCTTGCCCCGATCCTCATCGTGATGTTGCTGATGGCGGTCCTGATCCTGTTGTCTGGATCTGCAGCGGCGCCGTTCATCTATACGCTCTTTTAAGCCAGGCTGAGCTGGTTGAACTGTTCGAATTCACAATGACACGACAGGAATCAAAGGGGAAATCTCGAACTGTGGCCGTATGCGGTATGGTGCTGGGCCTGATTAATCTCGCGGCAATCGCCATGGGCTATGCCTGGGATATCTGGACTCACCACCAGCATCCCTTTGCGGCGCAGATTCCGCTGGGCACGATAGTGACCGTCGCAGGCTTCCTGTTCTACTTCCAGGCCGCGTTGACATCGACTTCGAGATCAGCCATTCAGAACGGACCGGCATGGCGTCAGCTTTACTTGACGAGTCTGGGATTTGGAACTGTCGGATTCGGTCTGATAGCGCTGCTTCTGCCTCAGCTGAACTTCTCGATCAGCCGGATGTTTACATTCTTTGTGTCCCAGGCGTTTGCCAATGCCTGTGCAATCTGCGTCGCTGCTTCCGTCCGTGACGCTGACCATTCCGCAAAACTACGGACCTTGTTCAGACATCGATGGTTCCGCCTGCTGCTGAAGGTATCAATGGCTCTGTCGGTCGCTGCATTCGCGTTTGCCGCGATTGAAGGCACGAGTTACCTGCTTATCAGCAGTCGTCCGCCGGGACCAAGTGTGGAATTCACCGGCGAATACAGCAAGGTTGGAGCATTCTATATCCCCGATCAACAACTTGGTGCTGTCGCATTGCAAAATCTGAATCTGGACTGCCAGAGAAGAGTGAATGGGAAAGACATCTGGGACGTGACGTATCATACGGATCAATTTGGAAGACGTGTCTCCACGATCCTGCCAGCAGCAGACCCCAAAAAATTCGCCATCTTCTTTGGATGCTCATTCCTGTTTGGCGAGGGTGCTAACGACGATCAGACAATTCCTTCATTCTTCGCCGCGAAGAATCCGAAATACCGACCGTACAACTATGGCATCCCCGGATATGGCACTCAGCAAATGCTGGCAAAACTGGAAGCCGGCACGCTGCGACGGGAAATCCCGGAAGAAGACGGAGTGGGACTTTATCTGTATCTGGAAGACGTTCACGAAGCTCGTGCCGTGGGAACCATGGAGGTCGTGAATGCATGGGCCTCGACGTTTCCCTGCTATGAAGTCAAATCCGGTGGCGGTGTCGTGAATCGTGGAAGTTTTGCTGACGCAAGGCCGCTGCTGATGTCCACATATCACCTGTTGGGAAAGAGCAACTTTGTTCAATACATGGGGATCAGTTTTCCGACGCTCGCCGATAGACACTATGCATTGACGGCCGAAATTGTGGCCGAGTCTCAAAGGCAGTTCAGAACTCAGATGGGTGTCGATCGATTCTGCGTGGTCGTTTTTCCAAAACGCAACGCTCATCGAAAGCTCCTGCCGCACCTGGATCGTCTGAAAGTGCCGTATATCGACTATTCAGACTTGTTCGATCCTGAGCCGGAAGGATTCAAATTTGTGGGCGACGGACACCCGACACCAAAGACCAACGAATTACTGATCGAAAATCTTGGAAACGATCTCGACAAGCTGTTTGCGAACCGATCGCCTGAAGTCATCGCTGTACAATGATCGACGGCAAATTGAAATGGATGTGAGTGGAACCCGATGTGAAGGGCTCGACCTTCTAAACTGTAGCAAGAGAATGCTTGGCAGAGTGTGAAAAAGCTGTTTCGCGACGACGAGCCACATTGTCGACTAATGGGGCCAGCGTGTCATTGCCTGAGCAGACCAGCCACTCGCCCGGCATCACATACATTTTTGAAACCTGGATAATGAAGCAGATCATCAAAAAAGCGTTGGGGAAACTGGGCTACCGGATCAGCAGTACTCGCCATCGGCCAGACTTCGAAACGACAGGATTCATCGACCCATTTGATGCAAAGAAGTATTTGCTGAATGGAGACGAAGAGATCACGGTCTTCGATGCAGGTGCTTACCATGGCGTCATGGCTTTGCACTACCGGAAGCGTTTTTCGAACTCAACCGTTTATTGCTTCGAACCGTTTCCGGACAGCTTCGCACATTTGAAAGCAAATACAGAAAACGACTCCAATATCAGAATCTTCAACGAGGGTCTGTCAGATCGGGAAACGCAATCACGTTTCTTCAGTAATGAATTCGCACCAACGAACTCGTTGCTGGAAGCGGACAGTTGCTCAGAAGATGTCTGGGGAAAGGGCGTGTTTGATAACAAGGAGCAAATTGTCGCATCTTTCACAACAATAGATCAGTTTGTAGCCGCCCAGGCGATTAACACTATTGACATCCTCAAGCTTGACGTGCAGGGCGCGGAACACCTTGTTTTGGAAGGTGCTCTCAAGACCCTGGAGCGAAGTGCCATTCGAATTATTTACAGCGAAGTGACCATAATGCTTACATACAAAGGGCAGAAGGAACTGCATGAAATGCTGGCATTGTACAAAAGCTTCGGCTTCGAGTTACACAGCATTTACAACCCTTCGTTTACGCCCTCCGGCGCGATCCGGCAGTTTGATTGCATTTTATACCGTCCGAACACGTAACCCGTGCTTACGTCCAATGCAAACCAAATTAAGAACCGGAATCAATGAGAATTCGTCTTTCCGCACCGTGGTGTACGCCGGAAACTGAGTTTCGCAATGGGGATTATCTGTTCTCCGCTCGCATCGCGCTGACAGATGCGGAGGCATTGCTCGCATGGTGGGAACCTGTCGAAGCGTTGTATGAGTTTGCTGGCCCAAAGATCTTTTACTGTGCAGAACCATTCGACGCCCCGTCAGTCTGGAAAGAACCGCGTTGGCAGGATTGTCTGAAGCGACTGCATCCCGACGAAATCGTTCGGCCGGGACATCCAAACCCCGCGCGAAGGATTATGCACGACACGCATCATGTCACTCTGAGTATGAGTCGAGCCGCAGAAAGAATCGAGCGCGCAGTGGCCATCGTCAGCAACAATGG
>JAYTAK010000616.1:0-3768 GCA_043737515.1 Candidatus Kuenenia sp.
CGAGCCCTGGTGATTTCGCCTGCGGCCAATTGGGTCTATGCCTATGACGCCGAGACCGGTCGTGAAGTCTGGAAGGCATCGTATGGTCAGCTTGGGTTCTCAACAGTCCCACGTCCGGTCGCTTCGGGTGATACGGTTTACATCGCCACAAGTTACATGCAGTCCCGGCTGGTTGCTGTGCGTTTTGATGGCGAAGGCGACGTGTCGGAAACACATGTCACATGGAAAGCCGACAAGCAGATTCCTCAAAAGCCGTCGCTGCTGCTGCACGACGATCGCCTGTACTTTGTCAGCGATAAGGGCATCGTCCGCTGTGTGAATCCTGCTAACGGCGAAGACGTCTGGTTCGACCGATTGTCCGGCGACTACTCGGCATCTCCGGTGGAATCGGAAGGGCACCTCTACTTCTGCGGCGAGAACGGCACATGCACCGTGCTGCAGGCGGGCGACGAATTTAAGGAACTGGCAAAGAACACGCTGGATGCCGACTTCATGGCATCACCTGCGGTCGCCGGGAAAGCGCTGTTCCTGAGATCGACGACGCATTTGTATCGAATCGAGAATCGCTGATTCCTTTTCCAAATCCTGAAAGCCGTAGCCTGTCAGGATATACCGCCTGCGGATGGCAGTGAGTGCGGTTCGCTGCCGCGCTGGCGCATAGACTTCTCTGCGGCGGCGATGTCGATTGAAGCGAAACGGTCACCTCGGCACCGGAAAATCCCGTGCCCCCCGTGCCGCAGCACGGAATTCACGAGCGACTCTTTCCGCCTGGCCGTCAACGGAAAACATGAATTCCCCATGTTGCTCGATCCAAACATCCTGAGTCCCTGCTGTTTCCCTCCCCGCTGTTTCCCTCCCCCGGTCGGACACACACAATGTCATTTCGCGTCAGGCTGCCCTTGTCGATCCGCGCGGGTGAAATCCAGATGTCGCCATTGTCGTCTCGAAAGGACAGCCTGTGCTTTGATTAGTTCCTTTGTGATCCTGGCGCTGTCAGCAATGCGAGCGGGTCGGTTTCCCAGTCTGAGAACAGGGCATCAATATCACCCGACTGCGGATGACCGACAGTGTGCAGTGCTGTTAATTCCCGCCACGTTAAACTGACTGGCAAGGCATCCTCAGTCGAAAGCGCGATTTTGCGGTTTCGAATCCCTGCGGCAGTCGAATCATTCCTGACTGCGACGGGCAACGGAGAAACTTCATTGCGAGGTAAATCGCGCTGGCCGAACCCCGTTGAATCTCCGGGCAAGCTCATCAAAAGACTGGCAACCCGATTCAGAATAGGCCCGGCCGAACTGGCACCACGCCCGGCTGTCATATTTTGGCCAGCGGCAACCGACGAAGACGCCAGTGGCGGTGGATCTGCAATTCCCTGCGGAGCGGTGTTACCTGAAGCCAGCACAAACACGGATGCAGCACTTTGGGAACCAGAAAGGCGAGTCGCCGCATCGGAATATTGATACACCTTGTAGGTCGAGCTGTCGACAATCCAGATATGGTTCACATCTGCCGGGTTAATCGCGATGCCTGAGGGGGCTCGATTTTCGGTAGCGATCGTCCAGTTGCCAAGGTAAGTGCCACTGATGGAATACTTGAAGACCTTGTCCGTCGTGGAATCGTTGACGGTCCACAGACTGGTGCCATCGGTCACGATCCCTCTTGCATTCAAATTGCCGGTGTTCAGGGTAAAACTGCTGGCTGCATTCTGGCTTCCTGACAGTCGACTGGCGGCAGCGGCGTACTTGTAAACCTTGAAACCTTTGGCATCGACGAGCCAGACATCGGTGCCGTTCGTGGTGATGTCCTCCACGACCGCAGTGCTCGGCAGGCTGCCCGCCGTCCATGATCCCAGAAGTCCGCCGCTCGTATTGTAGACGAAGACCTTTTTATTCGCGTCGATGACCCAGACTTTGGTACCCGCAGCTGTGGTAGTGACGCCTCGCGGGTTTGTGTTTCCGCTGTTCAGCAAGTAGGACTCGACCAGGGCTCCGGTGGGCTTGTACTCATAAGTACGGTCCGTCGTCGCACTGTTCACGACGTAGAACTTCGTGTAGTTCAGCGGCAACTCCCCGAAGTTGTTGTTGATCCCGCTTGTGTTCGTGTTGAGCAGTTTTGTGGTGAGCACATCGTTGCCAGTCGTGCCGCCCTGACTGCCAATAGCGTCTTTCCCATCGAGATAGCTGGCAGGCTGGGCTTCTGTAAGCGTATACCCCAGAGCATTACTTGCCTTGAGGTTGCTGAATACGTAGTAGCCGGAACTGTTCGACATGGCGGTGAGTGTGACCGCGACGCCGTAGATATCCGTCCCGGTCAGCGTCACCGTCACGTTCGCAATTGCTGTTTCACCGGTATTCTTCACGCCGTTGTTGTTCGCATCGAGATACACATAGCCGGACAGACTTGATAATGCACAGGTTTGAGTGCCGTCATTGTCGGCGCTGATGAGACGTCCCTGTGCGGTGTAGAAAATATTGCTCCCTTCAGGCCCCAATTGAGCGAGGACAGCTCCGCAGACAAATTCGACCTGGAAATTGCAATTGGGCACCACAACCGTCATCGAATAGGAGCCCGGTCCAAAGACTCCGGTGGCTGAGTGAAAGACCTGCTGCTGGCTGGCTTCCGAAGCGATGAACACCGGACTTGGTGCTGTATAACTCACGAGCGAATACTGATGCGCCGCGGCACCTGCCGTGATCGTAAAGTTGACTTTGACGGTATCTCCCTGGTTGACATTGCCTGAGAGATTCGTGACCGTTGTGGTTCCATTGATCACGTAAGAGACGTTGGTCAGATGAGAAAGGTCGCAGAGTTTGAAATTCGCAAAGTTGTTTCCACCGTAGTTGACATTGGCCGAAACCATGATCGGGCTGTAGTTAAAATACGTTGGTGCGGTCCGCACATACCCCGACGGGACAACTTCCTCGACAAAATAAAGGCCGAACGTGGCAACGCTGAACGAGTAGGCCCCCGTCACTGCAGCAGTCATTGCCGTAGCGACTGCTGCCCCGTCACCGGTATCGCGAACTCCATTCAGATTGGTGTCTTTGTACAGGTTGATGACCGTGCCTCCTAGCGGAGTGTCGTCGGCCGACAGTCCATTGCCGGTCAAATCCGTGTATTTGGCACCGCTGATCGTCGCGGGTTGAGAATACCCGGCATCCACGGAGTCATTGTACTGACCGCTGGTCAGCGTGTACTCGCCGGTCGCTCCGGTGCCGACATTGGCATCCGAGTCACTGGCATCCGCGCCGATGTCAGCGACCGTGCGGACATAACCGCCGACTGCTCCGAAGGTGACTTTGTACTTGCCCGGCACCAGGCCGATAAACTTGTAGGCTCCGTCGTTGACGCCGTTGTTGGCAGTCGTCTGCATCGCACTGGTGTCGTCACCGGTTCCAAAGGTCCCGTCCAGACCAGCGCCCGTCAGCGTGACCTGCACGCCGTTGAGCCCAGGCTCGCCGAGATTCTGCTGCCCGTTGCCGTTCGTATCGATCCATGTGAAATTGCCGATACAGGCAGTCTGATAATATCCGGCGTCCACGGTGTCGTTGTACTGACCACTGACAAGCGTGTATTCTCCGGTCGTTCCGGTGCCGACATTTGCATCCGAATCCGTGGTATCCGCGCCGGTGTCAGCGACCGTGCGGACATAACCGCCGACAGCTCCGAACGTGACTTTGTATTTGCCCGGCACCAGGCCGATAAACTTGTAGGCTCCGTCGTTGATGCCGTTGTTGGCAGTCGTCTGCATCGCACTGGTGTCGTCAC
>JAYTAK010000617.1:0-8573 GCA_043737515.1 Candidatus Kuenenia sp.
CGTTTCGGGCACCGGGGAGTACGGTGCGATCGGCCAGTACACACTCACCGGCACCGTGCTTCCGCTGCCATCAACACCGACGATGATCGGCCCGGTGGGCACACTGACCCAAGCCGTGCCATTCTTTGAATGGACGATCGGGGCAAACGCTGATTACTATGAACTTCAGGTCGATAACCTGACACTGAATCGGACCGGCTACTACACCCGCGATGTCACCACCAACAGTCACCTGGCAGAAAATCAATTCCCGGAAGGGGATTATCGGGCTCGTGTTCGTACGATTGCTGCGGATGGCACATTCTCCGCCTGGAGTAATTACATCGCCTTTTCAATTGATATTCCGGTCCCTGCCAAGCCACGTCTTATTCGGCCTGCTGGCGATATTACGGAGTCCTTTCCGACCTTTGAATGGATCGGTGATGCGAACTCCAGCAACTTCACTCTTTGGGTCAACAACGTAACAACGCAGACGAGGATCATCTATCGAACGGCGTATGCCGGGACTGTGTACGTTCACTTCGATCCACTGCCGGACGGTGTTTATCGCGCATGGGTGAAAGCGACGAACGCGGTCGGGGAGTCCAGTGCGTGGAGCGATCCTGTCGATTTCACGATCGATTCGCCAGTTCCTCCCGCCCCTAGAATCTCGGCTCCGATCACGGTGACAACCAGTGTCAATCCTCGCATCGTCTGGAATGCTGTCGAAGGTGCGGCAAAGTATGACCTGTGGGTCAATAATCTGACGACCGGTGCCGCTCAGTACATTCGTCGCGAAAATATTTCCCGCCTGACGCCGTACTTCGACCCGCCAGCGCTGCCGCAGGGTTCGTACCTCGCATGGGTCCGAGCCGCAAATGGCAATAATGAATTCAGCCCGTGGAGTGCATCGTACTCATTCACTGTCGATGTCCTGCCACCCGGTACACCAAAAATGCTGGGGCCGACCGGTCCAAACGGCAGCCTCACGGTCACCACTGCCAATCCTACGTTCAAATGGACTGCGGTTGACCGAGCGGTCAAGTATGACCTGTGGGTCAATAACGTCACCACCGGCCAGTTCCAGATCATTCGTCAGCAGAATCTCACCGACACGCAGTATGTCGCACTGGAAAATCTGCCCCAGGGCAATTATCGCGCATTTGTACGAGCGATCAACAGCGCAAATGAAGTCGGTGAATGGAGCAGCACCTATGTCTTTTCGCTGGACGAACCAACACCTGCTGTTCCAGTCATCACAGCCCCTGTTCCAAATCCTGCCGGTTCTGTGGAAAACCCGAACCCGACGTTCTTATGGACGTCTGAATTTGATGCACCGTTGTACGAATTCCGCCTTGACGATGTCACGCTGAACAGGATCGGCGTCATCCGTGCGACAAACCTGAAGGTCAAGTCTTATACGATCCCTAACGATCAGAGACTGGCCGAACACACGTATTTGGCCATGGTTCGAGGAGTGAACCAGGCGGGCGAAATGAGCGACTGGAGCGTGGCATACCGCGTTCGCATCGACGTCCCGAATCCGACGACACCAAGCATCATTAGTCCTACAGGGACTTCAAGAGACAGGACGCCAACCTTTCAGTGGAATCATGATAGGGCATCCTTCCGATATGAAATCCTTGTGCGCGATCTGGAACGAGCTGAAACGATCGTGCTGCAGGTAAGAAGTTTCTCACTGGACCCAACAGGCAGGATCGCGTTCTACACCCTGCCCGACAGTCAGGCATTCAGACCGGGAACCTATCGCTTCTGGATTCGGGCATTCAGTTCCATCGGCACTGCCAGCAGTTGGAGCAACTCACAGAGCTTCGTGATTTCTGCATCCCTGGATCTGAAAGATCTCAAGCTGGTCGAGCCTGCTAAGCTCCAGGCTGCTGAAGAGCACTACGCTGCCGCCGACTACGCGGTTAAGCCTGAATCTGAGACATGGGAAGCAGTCACCAGTGAAGAGTCTGCAGTCACCACAACTGCACCTGAAGAAGTGCTGCCTCCGGTTTCCGATGTCACAATGCCAGTGGCGACAGTTGAAGAGCTGTTTGAATCACTCGCCGATCCATCCAGTGCTGCGTCAGCGATGATGTCCGGTAGTTTGTTCAACGATACCGCAACTGAGTCACGAACCAGCAGGACATCAACTGCTGCGGCATCGGTCCTCGCACTTGCCATGATGCCCGTTCGCAGAAAACGTCGCGACGAGTAGTTGCATAAGCGACAATCCCCAAATGCGATAAGTCCCATATGACCTATGGGACTTTTTTTTTGTCGCGTGACTTAAAGTGGGATAAGCTTCCAGCTTGTCATGTTTGCCAGGAAACCGTGGTTTTCATTCAACGATGGCAAGCTGGAAGCTTACCCCACGAAGAATTGCCGATTAAATCAACAGACCGCTGGCGGGGCAAGTGATCCGTGAACGCGGAACACATTCAGATCAGACCACGTCCATACTGCTGCTCAATTATGACACCGAACAACGGAAGTACCAAAGCTGGTGGTTCAATTCACAGGGCCTGACCAGCGAATCCAGCGACCGCCGGGATGAATCAACGAAGACGCTGCACCGGACCACCGCCGAGCCCGCCGAATTCCACGGCAGCGACCGGTGTCGGCTCCGGAGACTCTGGAACTGCAGGAATTCCACGCCGGTCGTGCTTTCAAAAAACGCGGCGAGCGGCGGGGGCAGATCGATCGCCCGTTTCCGATCGATCCAGAACTGCAATGTGGAGCGGGGGATGTGGTGCTCGCGAGCAAATTCCCGCTGCGAGACCTCCGGTGCCGCTTGTTCGAATCCCGACACAAATCCGGCGATATCACGCCGATTCCAGTGCGGGTCTTTCTCTTCCGTGAATCCGTGCGTACAATTGCCGATATCCATGGCTCGGCTCCTGATCTGATCTTCCTTGGTTTTCCACCCCGATCAGATTGCGCCGAGCCATGCTCTTTTGCCAGCTCAAAAATACGGTACACCCGCCCCCGTCAACCCCACAATTGGCCGAATCCGTGATCAAGGACGCCTCTTATAGAAGGGTCAGGTTACAGCAAAGACACTGGTTTGTGCAATTCTCCAGAAAACCATCGACGTCTGGCTGGCGAAGAGACTCTGGAATTGTGCCAGACGCTGGCGTAAGCCGGCTTTGAGTCATTCCGGCGATCGCGCTGGTCGGAAACTTCGATATGACGTCCATGGCTACGTTGCGAGTTTTTGCCAAAGGCAAACAGTTCGGCTACAAAAATTGCTCTGATCCACGTTCATCGCTTTTTCGTTTTCCCCGATTGCGTATGCTGTACGGCTGGAACCGATGGTGCGACAAGAGTTGAACCCTTGAATGCTGGTTACAATATGGTCTCTCGATCGATCAGGCTGCTTTGTCGAGTCCGTGATTTGAACTTCGTCAACACGCTTCTGGCGGCGGTTTGCCTGGTTGTCGCCGCTGACGCAAGGATGGCCTGCGGGCAGTCGGAGATGCCGGAATTTACCGGCGAACGACTGACGTTTTCAGATGTCGATTCCGCGGCGTGGCAGTCGCTGTCGGCGATCATCGCGGATCTGGAGAAAACCGGAACACAGACGTATTACGTTGTTGTCGTGCAGTCTTCCGGAGATGGCCCGACCGCGACGCGGGACTACAATAATCGGTTGTACGAACACTGGATGCAGCAGGCGGCGCGAAATAGTTTGCCGCTCGACACGCAACGTTCGGTCCTTCTCGTGCTGGCAATTCAGAATCGGCAGTTGTCGGTTCATGCAGGACAGACGCTGCTGCAATCGTATGGTATGAACGCGCAGACGATTGATCAGCAGCTTGTCCAGCCGCATTTTATTCCGTACGCAAAAGCCGGGAATTATCCGGACGGCGTCAGTATCCTGCTGACACAGATCAATGATCGAATTCTGGCGCACGATGCAAGTGTCGCACAACAAGTCACGGTCAGTCAGCAGCCCGCCGCATTCACGCCGTCATCGCAAGTCCCCGTGTCACCGGCGGCGGCGGCGGAACCAGCAGCGGAACCGGCCGCAGACCAGACAACCGTGCTAAGAACGCCGACGTCTGTCATTCCGACCGATCAAGAAATGCAAGCGGCACCACCTTCCCGTCCGCTCTCGGTCCTGTCATCTCCGACGGTGCTCGCGGGCATGGCAATGGTCATCGGCTTGCTGACGTTGCTCATCCTGCGATGGATGCACCTGCGTGTGCGGCGTCCGCTGCAATCGCAAATGCAGCTGTACCGGCAACATGTCGTCCAGCTCAGTGACGATATCGACGCGCTGTGTGAACGACATCGGATGCTGCCGTTCACTGACAAAGACTACAAGGAACCCATGCTGGGCGAAACGCTCAGCATGTACGACGGCATTCAGACATCGCTGGAGCAGCTTCGTCAACGATGGCTGGAACTGATGGACGTGTGGGACAAAGTGGACACGCTTTCCAGGAACGAGCACTATTTCGGTCGCAGCCGACTCCGCGAAGCAGCGGCGATGTTGCAACAGGTTCCTGTAAATGAAGTCGAATCGACTCTGAACCATCAGTGCGTCAAAGCACTGGATCGGCTTGAGGACGCCCATGAACAGGTCGTACGCCTTGACATGTCGCTCACTGAATCGTTGCAGCGAGTTCAGCAGCAGCTTGCTCAATTGCAGACTCAGCAACTTTCCGTTACGCCGTATCAATCGTCGCTCGACAAGGTCGCCGAACAGCGGGCCAGCGCGGCACAGATCGTGGTGCCCGATCCGATCGGCAGTCAATCGATTCAGACTGCCGTCGGTGAACTGCTGCGGAGCGTCGGGCAATTGACCGAACGCATTTTGCAGCATCGACGCGGGATTGACGAGCTGAGCGAAAAGCTGGCAAAGGCGTCCGAGTGGCTCAAATCGTTGCGCAATGGCGGTATGAAATTCTGTGAAGACAAGTCCGATCCTTCGCCGCTGTTTCCCACCATTCAGCATCACTGTGACGAATGCCTGAAGCTGTTGAATCTGGGAGAAGCCGAAACCGCAGCGGAACATCTGAAACAGGGATTTTCGCTGGCCGCACAGGCACAAGCTGCCATTCAGATGCAGGTGGATTCGAAAGAGTTCTGCCATCGCGAGATTCCAGTCCGCACGACCGATCAGCGGCAACTGGATGCGCAATTGAAGTCACTCGAACCTGTTTTGCACGCCTTGGAGACGGACTTTGCGGCGGCCTCATGGAGTCACGTAGCGAATCTGCGGTCGAGCGTTTCCGATGCCGTGTTGCACGGAAACACAGTCCTGTCCGACGCCACGGTGGCGGGTTCGGGGACTGTGCAGCATTATCAGAAAGCGGCTGAGGCTCTGCGGCAGTTGAAACAATTGCAGGACGAGACCACGATCCTGATCGCTTCGGGAGCACAGCGACTGCAGCAGTTGCGGCAGTTGCGTTCCGAGACGACTGCGGAACTGAATCAGTTGCAGCGGGAACGCAGCCGTGTGGCTGCGCTGCTGCAGTCGTCAGGGGCAGATCGAGCCGCCGCGAACAGGCGATTTCAGGATGCGGAAACAGCTCTGCAGGAACAGGTCCAGGCTGCCGCTCGCAGTCGTGCCGATTGGCCGCAGATTGCCGAATCCCTGACTTCCGTGCGTCGTGAGTTTTCAACCGCCGAACAGATGGCGCTGGAAGATCTCCGGCTGGCCGAACAGGCGGCTCAGGAAATCCTGAACGCCCAGCGCGAACTGAGGCAGGCGGAAAGTTTTTATCGAGCGGGATTCAAGGCCAATGTCACTGCTGTCAGTCGCCAACTTCAGGAGGCTCAACAGGCACTGAACAGTCAACAGTATGAGCGCGCGATTGAACTCGCGAATTCTGTGATCTCTGCGTCTCGCCAGGAGCTGCGGAAGGCTCAATCTGCAGCCGACGCGGCGGAGCAGCGTCGAGAACAGGAACGCCGTGATCGCGACAGAGCCTTGGGGACTGGAATGGGAGTGATATCGACGGGAATTACGAAGTCGTCGGTCGGAGTGTATTCTTCGGGCAACGTCCAGCACTTTTCAGCGCCGAGTACGCCCTCGAAAGGCAGTCGCAGTCCAACGTCATCCAGTTCATGGTCGAGCGAGACGAGTCAGAGCAGTTGGTAGTCTGCAGGCCGGACCAGGCGAAACGCCGTTCCGGCAGGTGTCTGGCAATTGCCGGAACGGCGCTTTCCGTGAGTCCGGCCCACCTCAATTCCAGGTCTTGACAGAGCACTACGCTCGAAAGCCACTCAAGTAGGGAACAGTCTTCGCATGTTCCGTCACTTGATCGGCGGCATTCAGCAGGCGACCAAGGTAATCCCACTGGCCAGTGACCAGGGCATCGCGAGCACTGTCGGGCATGGTGACGGAGAATGCGACATCGCCCGCCGTGACCGTCAACTTCTGCAGATCGACGGTAATTTCCAGCTTCGGGTTCTTCTCAATCGCCGCCGCCAGTTTCTCCAGATCGGCACGACTGGCTTTCACGGCGGGAATGCCGAGCGAGCCGCAGTTACCGAAAAAGATCTCCGCGAAAGATTCTGCCACGATCGCCTTAATTCCCCATCGCATCAATGACTGAGGTGCATGTTCGCGCGACGATCCGCAGCCGAAATTTCGCCCGGCGGCCAGAATCCCGGCCCCCTGAAACTGCGGCTGGTTGAACGGATGACTCGGATCCTGCTGCCGATCGTCTTCAAATGCGTGCTCACCCAGACCATCAAAAGTCACGCATCGCAGAAACCGAGCCGGAATGATGCGGTCCGTGTCGATGTCGTCGAGCAGAAGAGAAATGCCGGTGGCGGTGACAGATTTGATTTCGTTGTTGGACATAGTACTTACCCTCAGCTGTAAAGTTATTGTTAATTCCTGCTCTGTCTACTCATGTAATCGCACGAATTCTAAGTGGCGCAACTTTCCTCAGGTGGAAACCAGGTTCGCATCGTGCTGCAGAATCTCTGAAAGGAACGATCGGAGCAATTGGAGAAAGACACCTGTTCTGCAAGCGACTTGAATACTGAAGAAGACCAGCGTATTCCGGATATCAGCATTGCAGCCTCCATCGATTGTTTGGGATTGGGTGGCTTGCTGTTCGGTTCTTTACAGTGCCCTTGATCGATAAGCCACGTTCGTAAATCCGGAATTCGGTTGCTCCAACCCAGAATCTCATCGATCTTTCGTGAAGATGACCAAACCCAGGCTTCGAGTTCTGGATCGATGACTACAACACGACAACGGTTTTCCCAGCCTGATTGACTTATTCGTTTTTCAGCACGTGCTTCAATCTCGTCACTGTTCAGCGATTCAGCTCCCGAACCGTGCCGGTCGAACAAGACCAGAGCATATTGATGAGTTTTATGGAATGCCCGGAGGAATGAATCACAGTTTGAGTACACTCCAGCATCGTGTTGAGGATGGGCATGCAAATCGAATACGATCGGACGAATCTTCATCGCCAGAGTACGCTGTAAAAGTGCCTGGACCGTCAATTGCATGTCCTTATCTGCCACCAAGACGAACAAATCCTTATTCATAGCATTCCGAATCATTAACTCAGCACTCCTGCAGCGAGCAGTGTGCCTGGATCAACTTCGCCCTGCCAATGTTTCAGTCTCGGATGTTGATCACCACGAACAATATCTGTCGCACCTCCGTTAGTTCGTGCAAAGCAAAGAATCTGTGACGGAGGAGTTCGACTCAAGACACCCTGAGAATGACTGGCAACCAATACCTGCGCCTGTGGCACATGCGACAACGATTGCATGACCGTTTCAAGCGCTGACGGGTGGATACCGTTCTCCGGTTCTTCGACGAGATAGATGCCGTTTGCGTCAGGCAGGTATGCCGGTAGTGTCAGCGCAAGCATACGCAGCGTTCCGTCCGACACAACCCAGGAAGGCGCTCGATAATTATTTGCGTAGCTGACGACAAGATACCGATGGCGATCTTCCGGACGTTCGATTGTTGCCACAGAAACAACATTAGGAAGGGCGGTCTGCAGATGAGCGATCCATTGCGAGAACAAGCCCGGTTCGTTAGACTGAAGTGATTCGATGACCCACGGCAAGTTTGATCCGTCGGTCTGAAATGTTGTTCGTTTTCCCGGCGGACTTGGATTGCGCATTGCGATGCTGTCCAGCACAAGGTATTGAAGTCCAGCGGTCAGTTGCTCACGAAACCACGTTGCGATTGGAAACTGAGTTTCGTCCTCCGGAAGATTGCCGAGTGTCGATTTTCTTGGACCGAGCCGAAAACCAGGAGCCCAGCTCTGGCTGATCTCTTCACTGGTTTCAGGGTAGAAGTTGTCGTTTCCGTGAGGTGTTTTCGTCATCACCGGCCTTACAGCCCTTTTTCGCAACTGCTGCAAAATTGTTTCGGGCGGGATGTTCTCCTCCGGAAACAGACTCCGATGGACCTCAAGGTCCGGTTGACCAGCGGATCGCTTAACCAGCAGGAACGTTTCCGCAGCAATCTCCGGTCGTCCAGACTCTCCGGGCAGAGCAATTTGTATCTGATACCGCGCACAGGAATCGACCATATCCCAGGCAACCGTTTTCGAAATGCTCTCAGGCACTCGCATTTCAACTGCCAACTCGAAATG
>JAYTAK010000618.1:0-3764 GCA_043737515.1 Candidatus Kuenenia sp.
CCGCCGCAGATCAATGCGCCACAAAGAATTCTCTTCACGAAGGTCATTTGTCCGAACAGGATGACGAGTAACGAACTGACTCCCGCCCAGAGCAGCCAACCTGGTCGAATGAGTACGGTCAGTCCCGTCAGGATGCCGTTGGCGAATGCGATCCTGCCGCAGGATGCCGCAGGTGCCTGCTGTAGAAGTCTGGCGAGTGCGAGCAAGCAGACCAGGAGTCCGAAGCTGAACCATGTCTCGGACAGAATCTGAACGTTGCTGCCAATCTGCAGCGGCGACACGGCCCCCAGCAGCATCGCCCACAAAGCCGTGAATTCATCAAACAGTTTTCGTGCGAGCAGCCACGTCAGCCAGCAACAACCGGTTCCAACGACTGCCATCACGAGACTTGCCGCAAAGACACTCTTGCCGAAGACTTTGATGCTTGCCGCCAGCAGCAGCGGAAACCCGGGAGTCCGCAGTACGCGGCGTGGCGGTTGAAAGATGGCGTAGTCTTCGCCTGCCGCGATATGCTGTCCCAGTTCCCAGTATCCGTTCGCGTCGCCTTCAATCAGAAACGTGCGACCAGTTTCGGACACATGCCGATCAATCACAATCGCCGCGCCGACACGCAGCAGCAGCGCCAGCAGCAGGATCGTCCAGAATTTGTAGAAGGACTGGCGCATGAATGATGGCAATTGAAGTGTCGTCGTGAGATGGTGGGCCGGCGCGGCTCATCGCCGCTGGTCCCACCCTACGATTTCATGAACGCAACGTAGTAGGGTGGGACAAGTGAGCAACGCGAACGCCGGCCCACCATTGTGGAACGTTCTGGAATCCTGCGACGTTGCGTGCTGGTGGGCCGGCGCGACTAATCGCCGCTGGTCCCACCCTACGATTTCATGAACGCAACGTAGTAGAACAACAAGCCTGTTACCGATGTCAGCGTGATATCAATTGTCGATGCCCATCCGAGGGTTTTGTGTAATCGACTGTGCGTTCCCGGTGCCGGAGGATTTTTGAAACGACGCAGAGCCAGCGTGATTGTCACGATCCAGAGCAACGGTGTTGTGACCGCAAACACAAGGTGTACCAACAGCCAGGGCCTGACAGCGTTGATTTTCTCGGCCAGCGCTTCGGGACTCAATTGTTGCTTTGCGACAATTTTTTCCCAGCCGCCATGCACCATCTGCACGTCCACTTCAAACGCCGTGACAGCCAGCAGCAGGATGATTCCCAATGCGATTTGCAAGCGTTTATGTGCGAGATAGCGTCGGCGAAATTTGACCAGCCAAAGGCTCCACAGCAGCACAGGCACGATCAGCGCCAGGGCGCAAACGACGAAATCCAGCATGAAGGTTGTCGGGTAGCCGAGAAATCCATTCGACAGCATGATCGTACTTCCGAATTCAGAGCTACTTCAACAACGCCTTGATGGCCGACTGAATGCCGTCCGAATCAATGCCCTGATGGCCCATCTGCTGCCATAGACCGCCTGAACCTTCGCGGAACGTGCCGATATTATTGTAGCGTCCTTTGAAGCCGCGTTTGAGCAGCTCCGTACCGAAGCGTGAACCGAGTCCGGTGTTCACGTTGAAGGACTCTGCCACGAGCACCAGTGGTGACGCTGCGAGTTTCTCCATCATCGCTTCGTCATACACATTCAACGTGGCTTTGTTGATGAGTCCGACATTGATGCCCTGTGCCTTGAGTTTGATCAATGCGTCCAGCGACCGGTAAACTGTTTCGCCAAAAGTCACGATATATCCGTCGGTGCCTTCGCGGATGACTTCGTCACGCCCGGTGACGAACTTGTAGTCGTCGCCATAAACACGAGCACCGTCTTCTGTCAGAAGATCAGGTACGCCGGATCGCGTGGAGAAGATAAATCGCAAACCTGCGTCGCCGTAAATCTTCTTCAGGCAGGCTTTGAACTGATGCTGATCAGCCGGGAAGTACAGTCGAGTGGTATCACGGCCTTCATCAGGAAGCCCGTTTGCCGCAAACATATTGTTGAGGCCGAAATGGCATGTGTTGTCAGCCATATCATCACAACCAGCGTGCGAAAAATGAGCCAGCACATTGGCCTGATTCAGCCGAGCCATCGTGATTTCCGACACGATCATTTCCAGAAACGCTGAAAATGTCGCGAAAACTCCCTGTTTGCCGGTTTCGTAACCGAAGCCTGCAGCGGCTGAAAAATTCCCGCGTTCCATGATGCCGCCGCGGACGAACACTTCCGGATGAGCAGCCCGCACATGATTCAGGCCGCATGATCCTTCCAGGTCGCAGTCGAACACGCGCACGGAAGCAACTCTTTGAGCTTCTGACATCGCATCGAGTATCTCATTGAGAAACTTGCCGAACAGATCGCGGTTCTTGCCGACGTTCTTGCTGCAACTTCCTTCGTACGATGGTCCCGACGGACCTTTTTTGACATTGTTCAAGTACTCAACCGCTGCCATCTGACCTCTGCCGGTGAGATATTCTTTGGCGAGCGAAACCTTGATCACGTCGTGTCCGTGAGTACTGCCTTCGAGGCCTTTGATGCCCACGCACATTTTGCGACGATTGATCAGAGCAATCGGTCCCGATGCTGTGACTGCGGCACACATCCGTGCGTAAAGCGCATCCAGATCTTCGCCGTCGCCGATATCGATCTTCAGACCGTGGCCGGCCAGCGTTTTTGCCACGTCATAACCCGGCAGATAGTCCGATGGATGACCGGCGATCGTTACGTCGTTGTCGTCAATCAACAACTTCAGGTTCAGGTTCTGAGCAACAGCAAGTCGGGCCGCTTCGGCATCGTCGCCTTCCATCTGCGAACCGTCCGAACCGAGCATGAAGACGACCTTGCCGGGATTGGCAATTGCGACGCCGTTGACGAATGGCCACATGTGTCCCAGTCGGCCAGATGAAAACTTGACGCCGGGTGTGAATCCGCGTTCCGGATGTCCCGGCAAATGCGACAGGTATTCGCGGTAGTGGTAAAGTTTTTCGACGGGCAGTTCGCCTTCGAGTGCGGCCATGAGGTACTGCGTCGCCACGCGATGGCCTGCTTCGTCAAAGAAGATCGGCAGTACTTCAGGAGTTCCACCTGCGGCAGCGTGTTTCATAAAGCCATGCATGATGCAGACTTCAGGAACAGTATCGAATGGGCCACCCGTGTGGCCGCCGAGGCCCTTGGCATCCGCGACGGCTGTGAAGAAAACAATGGCATCGCGGCAGATGTCGATATTCTTTTTGAGCGTTTTTCGCTGTTCCACCGTCAGTTTCGCGTTCTTTGGGTCAAGAGGCAACGCGGAATACTGGCTAAGTGGAATCGGAAACTCGGCAACCGCAGACATCTTCAAACTTCCCCGTCATGTTTCGACTGAAACGAACAATCCTCTGAAACTCCCTTTGGAGACACGAATTATGCGTCTCCGCAGTGGAATTGCAATTCAACGGGAAAGTTGTCCTGCTTGGGAAAAGGGGACAAGTATTTGAAAAAAACAAGTGGTGATGAGTCATCGCACTCCAGTGGTCGCTTGCGAAAGGACTAAAATATACTCGGCGCGGTCAGGACTGAGGGACGTGTTGTTGAGTGAGCCGCATGGCGCTAGCGGTCTGTCGATTTAGTCCGCAATTCGTTCCGAGACGCCGGCTGTGTCGTCTTTCGCTCTGCTCAGCAAACGTTGAGAGTTTTATTTTACTGAGAAGATTTATCGCGATCAGCCGCAGGGCGCTAGCCCCGGTTCGTGCGTCACATAACCGGGGCTAGCGCCCTACGGCTAATTGGGTTG
>JAYTAK010000619.1:0-8570 GCA_043737515.1 Candidatus Kuenenia sp.
TCAATGGAGCGTACGACGACATTGACTACCGCAAAGATCCTCGCCCGCCTTTCTCCAGCGACGATCCGGATGCGGCATGGGTTCGAGCGTTGTTGCAGCGACCGGTCGCCGAGTGAGCGGTTTGGCCAGTGCGGCCAGTGCCAGAGCGATCCATCTTGTGGAAGAAGATCGCGGGTTTTGGTGAAACGTGGAAATTGGCGTTTTGAATTTATAGACCTGCCATTGTCGCCTTTCGCTCTGCGAAAGATGCGTTGCTTTCGCGGAGCGAAAGACGACACTAAATTCCAGAACGGTCCTAAGTCCCCTGATTTGCTTGGGTTCGCGACGAATATCAGGGAATTAACATCCCCGCTCGCCTTAAGTGAACGCCATTGGCGCTTGTCCCGCCAGGGACGAAAGATGCTTCTTGAAAGCGTCAGCACCTCAGGGCAGCGACAGATTCCAGAGGACCTGCCGGGACGAATCGCAAATGCAACAGCCAATAACGTGACATCAAACAAGGCTGACGATCGCAACCGTCTGCCGAACGCTGATCGCGCGGCGCGGAGCACAACCGGTCGTCGTCATTGGTTTTGTGCCTGATCGCAATGTCAGTGCAGAAGGGCAGTCGCCTGGTGATTCTTCTGGATGACGAATGTGGGTTGAGTCTGTAGGCCCAATCAAGCATTGATGCCACTCCAGGTTCTGATCGGGAAAAGGATCAACAATCTGCGAGCGGCATGATATGTGCCTGCTGGTGAGATGGTGGACAAATCACGGTCGACTCCTAACCGGGGCGTATTGACCAGTCGGAGAATTGATATGGTTTTTCCCATTGGACTTAAGAGCGACTCCTGACGAGCAACAGCTTGTTCAGTTGCACGCATGATCGATCAGCTTCTTGCCTGTGCGGCAACAAGATTCCTGAGACACATTTTCCTGAGAGTGGAGTACATTGAAATGAAGAAACTGATGCTGACAATTGTGGGAGGGCTGCTGGCCCTTTCGATGCTCACGCCTGCCAATGCACAACGTGGAGGTAGCGGCAACCGAGTCGGGGCTGTTATTCAGGGTGGCGGAGGTCATCAGGGTGGCGGAGGTCATCAAGGCGGCGGAGTGCAACAGGCTGGCGGCGTTAACCTGGGTGGTGGAGTTCATCAGGCTGGCCGCGTCATCCAGGGTGTTGAAGCTCAACAAGGTGGCAACGTTAACCGCGGCGTCGGAGTCAACCGCGGCGTCGGAGTCAACCACGGCGTCGGAGTAAAACAGATGGCGTCTCCGAACTACGGAATGGACGGTGCGAATCACAACTATTACAACAATCAGTGGGGCCAAAATAATCAGTGGGGGCGCTACAATCAGTGGGGCCAAAATAACTTTAACTACGGCGGTTATGGACAAGGATTTGGCAGAAACGGTGGGTTCGGTCAGAGTTATGGCCGCTATGGACAAAGCCCGACTGCAGCGTTGGTTTTTAGCCAGTTCCCAAGTGCTTCTCGGTTGCTGTCTTCACGATCGTACGGAAACGGTGGAGCCTACTTTCGTAACAACGGTGGCTACTACTATTATCCACAGACTGTCATTGCAACGTATGCATATCCTCAAACACGAATCGTCAACGGAGCAACTTCTGCTCGCGTCGTGAGCGAACAGGCGCCAGAGCCGACGGCCATTGAATTCGGCGGTTTCGCTCATGTCGCTGAACTGACCGGGATGTTGCCGGTCGTGGCCAATGACCTGTGCCTCGACATGCATTACAATTATCAGAGAAATGCAGGGTTTGACTCAGCGTATCGCGACGCCTTTGCGTTGTTGCAATCGACAAAGTCACTGCAGGCGGCTCACCAGGCTGGCAATAAAGACGCGATTCAGGCCGAGGTACGAAATCTGGATGCTCTGCTTCATCGAGTCGAAGAACAGACACTCAGTTGGACCCGCCACGAACAGCGGCAGGTCGGCGAACTTGGACTGTTAACGAAGCTGGAAGTTTCGGCGGACATGACGCATCACCTGATGTATGACGTGGGAATTCAACCGGATGCAGACCAGCATAATCCGGGACCAGCGAATGAACGTGCGGCTCAGTAATCATCCGCAATGTCATGAAGCTGACTGCGTCAATCCTTGACGCGGTCGGCAGGCAGAACAGAACGAGTCTTCGCCGCGAGTCCGGGTAATTCCTGGACTCGCGGTTTTTTTGTGCTTGAGTGACAAGCTGGAAGCTTATCCCACCATTTTTGAAAAGCGTGAGAAACTGGTGTGTTTCGATAGCGCTGCACACACCCTACATGAACTACTAAATCAACACACCACTAGCGCCGTATCGCGCACTAAGATAAGTGGTGCCTTCGACGACCGCGCAAACAGAAACCGCGACGACCTGCCGTGAAGCTCATTGCTTCTGGCAGGCCGTCGCGGTTTGTACGTTTCGCCCAGCGGCGTGAAGGTTGTCTTCAGGAAAAACCTGAATGAGCATCAATTACTGCCGACGCAGGAGCATCGCGATTCCCAGCCCGGCGAGCAGTCCACTTCCGAAGAGGATGGCAACGGCAGCCCCCGGATTCTCTTTGGCGAACGCTGAGGCCTCACGATAACCGCCTGCCAGCCGGTCAGATGCGTTTTCATATCCTTCCTGCCACAGATCGCCTGCCTGAGCAGCGACATCCTGAAAGACTTCGCCAACCTGGTTTTTCACACTGCGACCTTGCGCGATCATTTCCTCAAGCTGGTTTTCGATCGCGTTCCGAGCCTGGCCCGTGCGTTTCTGGATCATATTCACCAATTGATCCGCGCTGCCCTTGAATCCACTGAGATCCTGATCCGAAAGTTGCCGCCATTTTGACTTCAGTGTCGCCCGGATGTCATTCCAGTTTTCCGACAGTACAGCCTGATTGACCATTGTTCTGACTCCATGAAAAAGATTTGCAAATGTCCCTGAAAACTAAACCGGCGTTCGTCCTTCACGACGTTGACGCACTCAAAAGTCGCAGCCATTGATAAACCAGAGAAGGATGATGAACGGCAGTGGCAGGCCAAGCATCCATCCAACAATGGCGTATTTCATTTTTCCGCTGCGATCCTGTGACTGAAGTGACATTGTTCGACTCCCGACAAGTTGTCATAAAAGCTGTATTGGGCCAATCCCACTCCTCAACGCACATGCGATGCCAATCCGCAGATGCTTTGACAAGAGTTGCCGGATTTCACTATTCAATGGTCTCTGCGGCGTTTGCGGAATGCAGATCGACAAGGCGGGACACGTTCTCACAGCAGCTCCTGATCGATTGCCGTTCAATCCGGTGTTTCCGCGACCGCTCGCCATGACTTTCGCATGAATTTCTGCCATCCGCGACGCTCGAAATGCAGCGTTGACATGTTTCCGCCCGATGGCACGGCATTCGCGATGTGCTTCTACAGCGATGTCGGGTTGGCGAACTCAACGAAGAACCGCCGACTCATAACATTGCGTAGAACGTACTGGGCGAGATCAGCATGGACTCGAATACGCCAGTGCTGTCATAACAATTCGATTCGAATACGGAGGAGCTAGTGATGTTGACCAAGACTGAAATCAAGGGCCAATGGGACCAGTTGAAGGGCCAGGTTCGCGCGAGATGGGGTGAAATCACGGACAACGATTTCTCCCGAGTTCAGGGGAATACAGATCAATTGATCGGTCTCATCGAACAAAAGACCGGAACCGCCCGTCGGGAGATCGAAGAGTTTCTCGATAACGCACTTAAAAGCGGCGAGTCATTGGTTCAAAACGCTGCCGAAACGGTTCGAGAGTATGCGACCAAAGCAACCGATGTCGTCAGAGACCGTTATGACCGGGTGAACAAGCAGGTCGAATCAGGGATCGAAGATGCGCAGGACGTGATCCGTTCGCGTCCAGGGATGTCCGTGGGAGTAGCGTTTGGGGTCGGGATCGTCGCTGGAGCACTCGTCAGCATCCTGTTGCGTTCCGACAGACGCTGAGCATTGCACGACCGAGTCTCGGATGCAGAGTCCGAAGTCATTGAACGCTTGTTTCGCATTGTTGGAGTCATTGGCTTATGTCAACCACCCTGGAAAGTCAATCAGAACAAATCAGGGCACGCATGGCCTCGCTGAGGCAGCACATGCATGTGAATGCTCAGCAAGTCTTTGAGAATACGAACAAGTTATTTGACTGGAAGGATTACCTCCGCCAGTTTCCAAAAGGACTTCTGGCGGCAGGTTTATTGACAGGTTTTGTGTTCGCACCCGGACGGAAGGTGACGCCCTCGGTGAAACTTTCGAAGGAATCGATCGAGGAACTGCTTGCCGGGCGCGATTTGATTTCAACGACGCAGGCTGGAATTCAGCCTACGCTGATGTCAGGTGCGTTGCGGATGTTGGTCGGCGTTGCAATGAGCGGGGCGTCAGTCCTGCTGCGGAAGGGCATCGACGGGTATTTCAACAAGCAGCGCGCTGAAGGTCCGAATTCTGCAGACAGAAACTTTCGGAGGAGTTGAAGTGATCCAGGCAAGACGACAACCGCGACTCTGGAATCCGGATTCATCCGTCACCGGCAACACTCATACGCCCTCGACACAGAATCCCACGACAGGATTAAACACATGGATTCAGGAACATCCACAACTGGCGTTTTTTGGAGCCGTATTACTCGGAGCTGGGCTGGGCTGGCTGCTGAAGGTCAGAAAGTAAGCGGCGCTGAGCACGTTCCGCTGGGCCGCAATCTGGCGGCGCTGGCCAGAGATCTGGCGCGCATGGCAGATCTGCAGTTGCAACTGTTGAGTCTGGACGTCAAGCAGTTCTGGTCACGGGCGCGAGCGGCACTTTTCGTTTCTTGTCTTGCGGGAACAGCAGTGGTCGGTGCTGTTCCGGTCCTGTTATTTGGAGTCGCAGGCCTGCTGGAGCGATTTGCAGGGTTGACTCCGGAAATCGCAAGACTGATCGTCGGGGCGGTGGTTCTGCTTGGCGGAGCTGTCACGATGTGGTTTTCGCTGCGGAGAATTGGTGAAGCCGCGGCCAGTCTGAAACGGTCTCAGGAAGAAATGTCCCAAAACCTCAAATGGGTTCGGGATGCGCTGAATCAAAACAATGAGTGAAACTGATTGCTCTCGTTCAATTTCAAACATGCATTTTTAAACTTTCAAGAAGGATAATTCAGATGGATTCCTCAACATCACAAATTCGGCAGCCGAAGAACAGCGACAACTCGGTGAGCAATCGGATTGCCTCACCGGTCGAACATCAACTGAGCCCGCTGACCGATTTGCAGAACTACGCGCGACAGTATGTTGAACAACAGCCGGAGATGGCTGCCATCATCTGCCTCGGTGTCGGCTTCGTTCTGGGCTGGAAACTGAAGCCCTGGTAGATTGCCTGCACCGTTGCGTTTTCGGACTGAACGCGATCAGTCAATTTCGGGGAAGGAGCCCACACTGCTGAATTAAGGAACTGTGTAATGTTGTCGTGGTGGAAACCAGTTGTCGGTGTGACTCTGTGCGGAGCCTGCATTGGATTCCTGTTTTTTGTCACTGCGGGTTTTGCTGCAAAGGACGCGCTTGAGGGCGGGCTGCGTCCGACAGAATCGACGGCTTCGACTACTGAGGTGGTTTCCCCGTCGGCAACACAGACCACTCGCTCCAACTCGAGCGACAGCACGCATGTCTTCAGCGAAATGCAGGCCGATCTTGCGATCGCCCAGACGAAAGCTGCTGCGTTAACGAGCTACACGGCCATCATGGAGATGCAGGAGGAGGTGAACGGAAACCTCAGGCCACTGGACCGCATCCAGATCAAGATTCGTCGGCAGCCATTCAGTGTCTACATGCGTTGGAGCGAATCAGATCAGGAGGTACTTTTTGTCGATGGTCAGAACGACAACAGACTGCTGGTGAAACCAGCGAAGGGTCTGGCTGGTATGAAACGTCTGTGGCGACTTGACCCGAATTCCGGAATGGCCAAACAGAGCTGTCGGCATCCAATCACAGATTCCGGCATCGAGAAACTTGTTTCGCGCATTCAGGATTTCTATGCGGTTCGTGACGATTGGGCCGTAGTCGTGAAATGCAGCGTATCCGACGCGACAGTGGCGGAAAGACCGGTCACTGCGTACGAAATTCGTTATCGAGACATCGACGTTTCTCCGGACTACCAGGTAAGCCGTTTCTGCTTTGACAAATCGACGGAATTGCTGATCGCGGTCGATAACTTTGGCTGGTCTGATGCACAGGAGCCTCGCCTGATTGAACGTTATGTTTTTCACACGATCAGTCAGGACACTCCACTGCAGGACAACGACTTCGCTGAAGAGAATCCTGATTACCAGTTTGTTGCGAGGTAGCGTGAAGTCATGATGCATCCCGCCGGAACTTCGGACATGGTAGCCAGCGCGCAACCAATGTGAATATGGAAGAATTTTGTCACGAAATAACTTTGTGAATCACCTTGCCTGCCACATCGGTCAGTCGGAAGTTTGGTTCATCGACAAATAAAGTGCGCGAGCGATGTCGATAGCCAGCATGGTTATGTGAGATTGACGGCAGATTCTTCGAAGCTGTCGTACTCTTCCACAAGAACTTGGAAGTCTCGTCTCAAAAGAGTGATCTTCATCTTCCTCTTTGGTAGCTGCAGTTTCGCGACTACAGATGGTCCGCGATTCGCTCGTGGACCGAACTCAGTTCAAGCGTTTCCTGCATCACTCTTACGAAAATCGGCTGGTCTCTTTCTGGCAGAACGACCCTGGTCAGGAGCGAAGCCAGGGTCAGCCTGAGGTAGGCAACGCTTTCCTTGAATTCACGCAGACGATCAATGAAGCCTTCGATACGACGGCATTCTTCGGGGTTGTCGAGAGTCAAACTCTCTTCCCGTCCCAAACCACTGAGATCGATGAAACAGAATTGCAGCCAGAGCTTGTGCTGCATTTCCGCAGGGACCACTTCAGTCACTTCCTCAACACCAAGAGGCAAAGACAGGCCCTTCCCATGCTCTTGCAGTGCGTGCATGATCTGATTCCAGCCTTCACATTTAACTTCATCCTGAGAATCAACGGTCCGGAATGGTTCAATCAACAGGTAAGGAACAATCCTGTTGAGGATGACGTGCCAGGGTTCGCTGGAACGTGGGATCTCGTCGATGTACAGAGTTTGGTCGTCACCTTCGTCATTGAAGTTCAACAGGCCGCCCAACAGCTTCTTTTGTTTGGGAGTAAGAGTGATTCCTTGTTCTTCAAGAACAACCGCTTCCCAGATCAGGAAGCGATCTTGTTCCAGCCAGTAAACAAATCTGTCAACCGCCTCTTCAAGTTTCGACGTTTCATCAAGGGGACCTTCCTCAAAGAAATCGACGGTCGGGATGTCCGGGTCGAATTCCCATCGAATCGGAGCCAACGCCTTAGATGCCGGGTTCTTTTTCTGCTTCTTTCGTTGCACGGTTGCTGCTTCCTTTTCCTGTCGTTCATTCTTGTTCGTTAAGTTCCTTCATCAATTCAGCCCGTCGCCGTTCAATGGCTTTAAAGCGAGTTGTCAGGGTCCGGGCTTCTTTGTTGAGGTCAGCCAACTCCTTTTGGAGCTTCTTCGAGTGCAGGTGGTCCTGCCCGCTCTTGTCTCGAACGAGAGATTCGACTTCGTGCCGTAATAGCCGATACCAAGGGTTGCCATGCATGTTGCTTTCTCGGAACTGCAGCTTGCCGACTCGGATTGCTGCAATGATCTCCTGTTGTGTCAGACCGAACTCCTGCCGAGCGGACTTGTGGCTCAGAGTGGCCCCTTTTCGTGACCACATCGAATCGCTATCGACGCCTCCGGCTTGCCGTTAAACAAAAACTTCTGACTCCCTGCTGAACAAGGAGGCATCAGTTGATGCAATCAATCACGGAACATTGTCCCTGTACCTCGGACGCGGGAGGGTGAACTCGCGGAATCGCCATTTATGGCAAGAAGATTACGGGGTAGGAAAATTAAACAACTCCAATGCGACTCATCTTCTTACCTCATAATTTTCTTGCCTAAACAACACCAGACTGCTATTTTCATCCCAGCCCTCAAAGCAGCGCTATCAGGCGCGGGTCAATTCACTGATCGGATCGCCGAAGGGCAGGATCGGCATCGGGCGACCGCCGTAATCCAGGAATGAATCGGATGAGTTGATTCCCAGGTGTCGGTAGACCGTGGCCCACAGATCGTTCGGCGTGAGTGGTCGATCGGCGGGATGTTCCCCTTTGGAATTGGTCGAGCCGACAATCTGACCGGTGCGAATGCCGCCGCCGGCCATGATGAGCGACATAGCCTGCGGCCAATGATCGCGGCCAGGCTGCATGACTCCGGTTTGGGAGCCGATCGAGTTTTCGATTCGCGGTGTGCGACCGAACTCGCCGGTCACCACGATCAGCGTCTTCTGGTCGAGCCCGCGTTGATACACATCTTCGATCAGCGCAGTCACCGCCTGATCGTAGATCGGCAATCGCACCTTGAGGTCATCCCAGATGTGGCAGTTCACCGCATGAGAGTCCCAGTTGTAGACGCCTCGCTTCAGCGCCGGAACACCTGACTGATAAGGGTTTTCCATAATGACCGTGACGAAGCTGACGCCGGCTTCCACCA
>JAYTAK010000620.1:0-3760 GCA_043737515.1 Candidatus Kuenenia sp.
GCCCCCTCTGAAGACCCCGACTTCAGATACCGAACGGCAACCACTGAACTTGAAAATACTCAGCAAATCTCAGCCTGATATTCCCGGATAGACTCTAAGGGACGTGTTGTTGAGTGGGCCGCAAGGTGGTAGCGGTCTGTTGATTTAACGTGGGATAAGCTTCCAGCTTGTCAAGTTTTCCAAAAAGGCATTGAGTTTTCATTCCGCGATGGCAAGCTGGAAGCTTACCCCACGTAGAAATCCAGACCAAATCAACAGACCGCTAGCCGCCGGTTGATTTAATCGTAGGGTGCGTGAAGCGGAGCGCAACGCACCATCTGGGGAAAGCGTGAGAAACTGGTGTGTTTCGCTAGCGCTGCACACACCCTACGTGTTGTTTATGTCGTATTGAAGATTCGATCGCCGGCATCGCCGAGACCGGGGACGATGAATTTGCGTTCGTTGAGGCTGCGGTCAATCGCACAGGTGAAGACGGTGACATCATTGAATTCCTGTTGCAGACGTGTGATGCCTTCGGGGGCGGAGATGATTGAGAGCATGAAAATCTTCGGCACGCCCCAACGTTTCAAAGTCTGCATGGCCATGCAGGCGGAGCCGCCGGTGGCGAGCATCGGGTCGAGCACAAACGCGATGTCCGGCGGATTGCTCGACGGCAACTTGTCGTAATAGTGTACTGGCTGAGCTGTCTCTTCGTCGCGATAAAGTCCCAGATGCCAGACTTCCAGTTGAGGAATCAGTTCGGCCAGCGGCTGAACCATTCCCAGTCCGGCTCGGAGAATCGGGACGGCCGCAAATCGCCCAGCGAGTTCATGGCATGTGGTCACCTCATTCGGCGTCTCGACGGTGATCGGCTGCAGGTCCACGTTTCTTGTCGCTTCGGCAGCCAGCAGAGTCGCCAGGATGCGGACATGCAGCCGGAATTCCGATGCCGGAGTGTGCTTTGCCCGCAGACGGCTGAGATGATGCTGCACGAGCGAATGTCGCAGCTCGATGATGCGTGTCTGTTCCATTGCCATAGAATTGACTCTTGCGAAAACAAATGATGAAGCAAGTGCAGAATGCCGCGCAACCTTGAGATTTCTGCGGACGTCGCGGAATCCAGGATTGCGACAAAGCCTAAAGGCTGACACCATGCGTGGCAGTTCCAGGTCGCACTTTTCCTGCCCATTTTGTAGTGATTTTCATGTCTGTTGCCTTCCAACAGTGTATCCATCCCGACTGCGCGGCCACTTACGATGTCGGACAGATTCTAACAGCCTGCCCGAAGTGCGGCAGTCTGCTGGACGTCAATTACGACTGGGACAGGATTCCTGTCCCGAAGGCTCTGTCTGGTTTTGAACGCCGCTGGACCACGCGACTGAATCCGATTGACTTCAGTGGTGTCTGGCGTTTTCGTGAGTTGCTGCGATTTGCGTCGGACGAGCAGATCGTGACGATCGGCGAGGGGCAGACCATTCTGCAAAAAAACGACCGCCTCGGCGCGACGCTCAAAATGGACCACGGCTGTCTGTATCTGCAGTACGAAGGATTGAATCCTTCCGGCAGTTTCAAAGACAACGGCATGACCGCCGCATCAACGCATGCCAGAATGGTCGGAGCGAAGATGACGGCGTGTGCCTCAACCGGCAACACGAGTGCGTCGTTGGCGATCTACGCCGGCGTCACGGGACATTTTCAATGCATCGTGTTTGTGGGCAGCGGGAAAATCGCGTTCGGAAAACTGTCGCAGGCACTCGACTACGGAGCGAAAACGATTCAGATCCGAGGCGACTTTGATGACGCCCTGGCTCGCGTCCGAGACATCTGTGCGAAGCATCCGATCTATCTCTGCAACAGTGTGAATCCGTTTCGACTTGAAGGCCAGAAGTCGATCATGTTTCGCGTGCTGGAGGGGCTGGGCTGGCAGGTGCCGGACTGGATCGTCGTGCCGGGCGGAAATCTTGGCAACAGCAGCGCGTTTGGCAAGGCGTTCATGGAATTGAAACAGCTCGGGCTGATCGATCGTGTGCCTCGGCTGGCGATCATCAACGCCGCCGGTGCCGGTACGCTGGAGGAATTCGTCAACGAAGGCGGGCTGAAGTGGAACAGTGGTCGTCCGAATGCCGCACAGATTGATGCCCGCTATCTGAAAATGGATCAGCAGCATGAACGTGCATCAACGCTGGCCAGTGCGATTGAAATCAATCGGCCGGTGAATCTGGAAAAGGCTCTGCGAGCCCTGGCATTCTGTAACGGGATCGTGCGTGAAGTTTCCGATCAGGAAATCATCGACTGTCGCGCCAGAATTGCCGCGACCGGATTCGGATGTGAACCTGCCAGCGGAGCGACGATTGCCGGCGTTCAGAAGCTGCGGGATGAAGGCGTGATCGCAGCGTCGGATCGGGTCGTCTGTATTCTGACTGGGCATCAGTTAAAAGATCCGGACCTGACGATGGCGTATCACTCGAACGATCCACAGTTGATCGCAAAGAAACTGACGCCTGCCGGAGTCACTAAAATGCCATTTGCGAATCCGCCTGTGGTCGTCGATAACGAAGAATCGGCAATCCTCGCGGCGTTGGGGATAATCTTTCAATGACATTGCAATTCACCGCGACGCGGCAATCCACCGGAATTCCTCGACTTGATGAGGCGCTTGGCGGAGGACTCATTCCCGGCACTCTGGCAGTTGTCATGGGAGCCACGGGAATTGGAAAGACGCAACTGGGAATCAGTTATGCGTTCGCTGGTCAACGGCAGGAGCAACAGACAGGGATTCTGTTTGATATGACGACCCGGGGCGATTCGCAGAATCAGCCTGAGTACGCAGACCGCATGTTCGGGTGGAGATTTCGCCCGCGAGCGATGGCCGATCATTTTGATCCGGCGGTTGTGTGGAATCGTGACCAGATTCGTTCCGACTATCTGCATGCCTTCGATCGCGGCGGGCGACGTGTCACGATCGGCGACATGCAGCCTGAAGAATGGCAGGAGTTCAAGGCCGGCCTGATGCGACGGCTCGATCAGACGATTGCATTCTTTTACGGGAATTTTGTGCATGGTGTTCGCCGTTGTGTGATTGATGGTGTTGAACCAACAAACAAGGACTCCGATTCGTTCCAGTTTCATCTGTTCGATTACATCTATCATCAGGTACTCCGAAAGGATCACGACTGGCTGGCTCGTGATTTGTTTCGAGTCCATTTTCGGCAGCAGGAGCCTCAAGTGATTGCACACCCTTACGACCATCAGTCGATCGGCGGGATGCTGCTTTACACCAGCCACGAAGTGATGCTGGACGATCTGATCAGCCGTCCGATCCGATCGGGCGACGTGCTTTCCAACGCAAATACCATTCTGATGATGGGCAAAACACGCGACGGCAATCAGATGGGGCGGGCGATTTATGTGGCAAAACATCGAGGCAGTGCGTGCGATGAAACCATTCTGCCGTTCAGAATTACCGAACGTGGTCTTCAATTCGTTGAGTAATCCGGCTCAAAACATTGTGCGAATTGTCCTGGGATGACTAGAATCTGATATCCCGATGTCCGGGATAGCGGAGCGTGGCGATGGCATTCGACCGACATTCTGATCCAAGATTTGATGATTGGCGTCTTTGTCGCGGCCCGGCAAACTGGTTCACGTTTCTTTGTCCGGACTCCATTGAAGTGCGGCAGACTCAGACCGTCATCGAGATCAGGATGAAGAACCTGGTTTCGGATGGATCCCCACTGGCGGCAAAGAACACGCCCGCACCTCAATCCATCGGCACCGAACT
>JAYTAK010000621.1:0-8561 GCA_043737515.1 Candidatus Kuenenia sp.
GATCCAAGGTAGTCCCGGCATGCGATTGTGACACAGTTCTTCGTGCTGCCTTCGGTTCCGGTCTGGAGGCAACTGAAGAAACGGTCATGCGATGTCTGACGGTTTATACCCAGTATCTGCGTGACGAAACTGGACCGCTGCTTATCAACGATAGTTACGCCTTCGGAACCCCAGGCGTCTGAGTTCCGCGAGGCTATTATGACCGAGATCAACCGCTTTTCGTCCCGCCGCCAGCGACTCGATCAAGCATTCCTCAGCGTAAGACTGCAGCACGCGCAGTCCTACAAACGCATTGCCGGCTATTTCCGCAGTTCTATTTTCGAGCTGGTGGGCGAAGAGATCGCCGCGATCCCAAAAGTGCAGATCCTCTGCAACAGCGAACTGGACGCTGCAGATATCGCCATATCAAAACACGTTCGCGATACGGCACTGAAGGAACGCTGGAACGAAGCTCCGTCCGAGGTCGAGGCGTTGCTGCATCGCGATCGGTATCGCCGACTGTACGACTTGAAGTCGGCTGGCTTTATGAAAACACTGCTCCTCCAGCGGATTTGCTCCAGCTTCGCGTCAGGTCGATCCACAGCGGAAAAGATGTTGAAGCGAGAAACATTCGAAGATGAGGAACAGGTCAGACTATTGCAGGACGTGCTGAGTGAATCCACGAACGAGGAATTGGCTCACCTTCGTACGATCGTGCAGGAATTGTCTCGGCCCGACGCACGCGATCCAAAACTGACTGCTGTTCGATATTTTCTTACTGAACATCGCACAGAAGGTAAAACCTGGCTCGAGCACGGATGCATCGTCTTCAGTCAGTATTATGATACGGCCTTCTTCGTCGCGAGCGAAATGGCGAAGTTACTTCCTGCAGAGCCCATCGGGGTCTATGCGGGGGCCGGCAAGAGTGGTCTGTTCAAGGGCGTGAACTTCGCTTCTGTCGAGCGTGAAGATATCAAGAGTGCTGTCAAGAAGCGTGAGATTCGGCTGGTGATCGCGACAGATGCGGCCTGCGAAGGGTTGAACCTGCAAACGCTTGGAACCCTCATCAATGTTGACTTGCCATGGAATCCGTCACGGCTTGAACAACGTCTTGGACGAATCAAGCGTTTTGGTCAGGCTCGTCGTGTTGTGGATATGCTCAATCTCGTTTATCACGAAACTCAGGATGAAAAGGTCTACGGCGTATTGTCACGTCGAATGAAAGACCGTTATGACATCTTCGGAGGATTGCCTGACACGATTGAAGATGACTGGATCGAAAACGTTGAGAAACTGGACGACATGATGGACGAGTACATTCACCTCCGCCAAAAAGCCCGTGACGTCTTCGAGATGCGTTACCAGCAAACCGTCGATCCTGATGCCAACCGTTGGGAGCTTTGTTCTCGGGTTCTTTCCCGGCGAGATATTGTAGAGAGGCTTTCGGAGCCTTGGTGATGTCAACCCTCCTTTGACGCAACGCTCAATTCGGTAATGAATGCAATGTGTCATTTGAAACAGTTCACTCTGAACTGATATCCATTATCCGCCAAACGCACTGTAGCGCAGCACACCACGATCAAACGTGTAGCGATTGAGGACAAACAATCCGGCAATCCAGCCAGCCTGAATCAGTAATTCCATCGGCAAGTCTTCGGGTGGAATCTTTCCCAGCAGAATCGCGGTCGGGGTGTAGGCCAGATATCGAAACGGCAGATAGTCCACGAAGGGAATCCACTTCGAAAGTAGCTCCAGAGGAATCATATGTCCTGACAGGAAGTAACTGAGCATCATGTAAATGAAGATCAGCGAACTGACTTCAAGGAACCAGAAGGCAATCAGCCCGATCAGGGTCTCGATCAAAAAACCTATCAGGAACGACATCAGCAGCGAACAGATGAAGGCCAACATCACTGGCCAGCCCGGAAAGTTGGGCAGGTGTTCTCGACACAGCCAGAACACGAGTGCAAACGGGCCGGTGGCAATCGCATAGTAAACCAGCTTGTGCGCGATGCGATGCCAGAATAAATGGTCGAGCATATCGACCGGCTGGATTAGGTATTTCCGCACCGAGCCGTCGGCGATCGAACCGGCGATTCCGGTGGACAGTCCTGGCATGCTGGAAAACGCACGCGTCAGCATCACCAGCAAGTAATACGACACCATCTCGCCGAAATTGTAGCCCTGAATCGAACGACCGGGGGCGTTTTGAAAGATGGCGCTCCACAAAAAAATCTGCGTCACTATCGGCAGAAATCGGACGAGCGTCGAAAACGCAAAGTCGGCCCGATAGGTGAGTCGTTCTTCAATCGCCGTCCTGAGAATAAGCCATTTGAGTCGCATTCGCGCGCGGATTTCGCCAAGTGCTGTCTCAGATTCTGCATGTGCGGAAGATGCGGTCATTTCTCAGCCCTCGCTGCGTCGTCGGATGAAAACAGTTCGGCGATCACATCTTCCAGCGGTCGTTCCGCCACGCTGATGTCGTCGATGGAATGCTGACTGAGGACACTCGACAGGCATTCCGACACACGCTGCTTTTCGACCTGAATCCGGACCTTGGGTGGCCGCGATTCAAGGATGCGACCATAGCGTTCGAGCCCCTGCGGCACGATGTTGTCCGAAAACTGCAGTTCAATGATCTTGTGCCGACTGAAACGATCGATGATCGCCGCCAGCGGGCCGTCATGGATCACGATGCCTTTGTTGATCACGATCGCGCGATCGCAGAGCGCTTCGACGTCTTTCATGTAGTGGCTGGTCAGGATCACCGTGATGCGTTGTTCGCGCTGGTAGTGCCGCAGGAACTCCTGAACACGCCGCTGACTGACGACATCCAGGCCAATTGTCGGTTCGTCCAGAAACAGGACGTCCGGCCGGTGGAGCAGGGCGGCGATGAGTTCCATCCGCATGCGTTCGCCCAGCGACAACTCGCGCACGGGCTGTGACATCAGGCGACCCACTTCCAGCAGATCTGTCAGCTCATCCAGCCGTCGGCGATAGTCGTCAGCGGAGATCCGGTAAATCTCCTTGTGTAGCCGGAACGATTCCTGAGCCGGCAGGTCCCACCAGAGCTGTTCTTTCTGTCCGGTCACCAGCGAAAATCGCCGACGATAGGCGTCTTCACGTTTCCACGGCACATGGCCCAGCACATGCGCGGTGCCGGAGGTTGGCACGACCAGCCCCGAAAGCAGTTTCAGCGTCGTGGTCTTCCCCGCACCGTTCGGGCCGAGGAACGCGACCATCTCACCTTCGTCAATTGTAAAGCTGACGTTGCGGACCGCACTGACAATGTCGTATTCCCGATGAAACAACCCGCGCACGGACGCCCACACCCCTTCGCGCTTGCGGAAGACCTGATACGTCCGACACAATTCCCTGACTTCAATTGCTGCCATTCGGGAAATCGTAGTGCAGACGCCATGCGGCGGCAATCATGTTGCGTTTCGACGACAACGTCACCTTTGCACTTCTTGAACAATGTGTTCATTCATGGTGTCCGCGGGCTTCGCGAGCGTAAGGGAATCGGCGAGTCCTGTCGTCTTTTGGACTGTATTTGCGCTGTATTCCAGGTCATAATCATCAACCAGACTGTCTGCTATTCAATACCAATAAAGGATGAGCAATGTCCATTACCATCACTCTTCAGCAAGACCTTGCAGAGCGGCTTGAAGCAGAGGCGATGCAGCGATCTATTTCGGTTGAGGCACTTGCCACGGCGATTCTGGATCGAGCGGTGACGCGGACATCCGATGCATGGGGCGAGCAAAGCCAGCGTCGGCTGACTCTAATTCGTAAGAGCCTCCAGGATTCACTCTTAGCCGAAGAACAACGGGAACTGGATAGCCTTCAAGCGGCTCTGGATGCGAGATTTGAAGATTTCGATGCCGCTTTGATTTCGCAATTGAATCAGATCCGGGACGCAGTTCAATAGCCGTCCGCCAATCGTCAGCAGGCACCTCCCTCATGAACTTCCCGCGACCATTTTCGTATGACACCGAATGTCATATTCGGCGTCACGGGCCGTGTGGATATCGCGACGCGCAGTATTTCAAGCCCTGGCTTCGGGACGAGTTTCAGTTCCGTTGCGTGTATTGTCTCATTCGTGAGCGTTGGCATCCCGATGGAGACTTTGGCTTCAGCGTTGAGCACTTGATGCCTCGAGCGAAGTCACCGGATCATGCGGTGGATTACGACAACTTGTTCTACGCGTGCTGTCGCTGCAATGCCGCAAAACACGATCTCGAAGGCATTCTCAATCCTGCCGAGGTCCCGCTGGCCGATCACCTGCTCGTTTCCTCCGAAGGGACCATCACGGGTTGAACGCCTGCAATGGGCGTGATTTGCGACAAATCCATCGCAACGGCCGGACCAGTTTGCTCTGGAAACGCGAGGCAGTTGCGTGAAAACCCTTCAAATCTCTCCACCAGTAGCGTGCCTGTCGCAGTTCTTGCACGGTCGAAACCAAATCGAGCCGCCTTCAAATGCGTAGTGGCCAAGCTCGTGTCAATGACGGATACTGATACTCCTGTATCCAACAAACACGTGACATCGTGCCCCATAACACGTCTTGGAACGACGATGAGGGCGTATCGATCGAATGCAGCTTTGAATGCGTCCAGCGGATCTTCGCCGTTCGCCGATCCGTTCGCGAAGATCTGCAACGTAATCCACACCAGGCGGCAATGAGTCCACAAGAAAGTCTTGATGACCTCTATACCTTCGTCATGGTGACATGGGAGGTTCTTGCTGCAACGATTTGTAGAAGTCATCGGCGTCAGTAGAACGTGGTTTCCATTTTGGCGGGTATTCAAAATTGCGGCTGAGCGGAAGTTGAATGTCACGGACTTGATCGCCGCTTTTAACTTTCAGAGGAATCGTTTTACCAGCTTGGGACAGCAATTCGGTAATTCCCCAGGATGAAAGTGCAATTTCCTTACGTCCATCGATTTCAAGGATGCAATCATTCGCTTTAATTCCTGCTCCTTCAGCCGGCGACTTAGGCACAATCCTGCGTACCTTTAAATCGCTTCCCACTCGAACAGTTCGAATGCCGCTTGCGTCAACAGGGAACGAATCAACAGTTGTGACTCGAGGCAAAGTATAAGCTGTGGCGTTTTCGAAATCGACATCAAAGTCAACGTGACGCATTAGTCCGAGACCGACTACGTCGATATCGGATTCCACGGCGAGAACGTTCCTCATCGATACCCCCAAAAACGTGATCTCCCGGATCACGTAAAGCGATTTGTTTCGCACGCCCGATGCATCCAGAGTTGGAATCTCCAATACCAATACCGCGTCCCCAGCATTCAGCAATGTGTTCAAACGATGGGGCGATAGCTTTAGCGAATCAGCATAACCAGTGTCGATGACGAACGGTCGTTTTCCGAACACTGGAAGCTGAATTTCAATCGAAGCTTGCGTTGCATCTGTTGCGATGGGCCATCCCAACATATCAGGATTCTTACCAAAATGACTCCTCTCAAGGAACCGAGGGATTCCATCTCGCATTCGGAAAATGAGGGGCCTCAAATAGTCTATACCCAAGACGACGTTAATTGAGTCTCCCGACACATCCGTAAACCGAGATAGGTCCATTGCAATTGCGTTACCAGTGTGCTCAGGAAACCACAGGCAGCTACTTGAAATCCTCTCGTATCGTTCAACCTCGACAAGCCCCGTCGGAGTTCTAATACGTTCGTGACCGCTCGAAACTGGATTCGGCAGCGAATTCGCAAATTTTTTATCGAGAACGGTGACTGATGCGCCCGTATCAAGCAAGCAATTCACATCCTTTCCCATGACTCGCCCGGGAACGACAATGAAGCTCCCTCGATCGAATCCTATTCTAAAGGCATCAACAGGTTCCTCCGCGAAAGTGAATCTGCTGGCAAGAATTTGCGCTGTAATGCAAAGCAGGCACCAATATGGCAGCGACGGGCTACGCATGTTCATTTACCATTCATCGCGAACAAGAACTGAGTTGCGCGAGCTACCCAGCAAAGACCGTGCGAACCACAAGACTGCGAATCACGCGAACCCAACTCCACGGGGTTCTCGGAAAGCGCAAGTTATAGTCGCGCGAATCAGTACCGAATGTCGATGCCGCCGATGAATTGGTTCATCTGCCCGAAGATACTACTCTTGTAGTTGTCATGCGATATGAACAGCGTATCCAAGCTCATATCCATAGGCGATGAATTCAGCAGTGGAGGTCCGCCCCATGTGTCGCTGTTGTGCCAGGTCGATGATACATCGATGTACGTCGGCGACCAGGGGAACATGCGTTTGACGGGCATCTTAATCCGAATGCTGCCGAACGTGTCGCTGATCGCTTGGCCGTTTGCCGTCCCGGTGACACTTCCCGCACCCACCCGCAAGTATTTATCCAGAAACCCGTCCCGCTTGTCTAAGAACGAAAACATGCTTGCCACGGCAGTGACGTTTGCGGTGGGGCTTGTGATCTGTGTGAGCTGTGCCGAGGCTTTTGTGTTGCCGCTGAGGTACTCAATCTGGCCGAAGAGTCGTTCGGTCTGGTACATCTTGCTCTTGGAGAACGAAGCGGTGATGTCACCAAAATTCCCGGAGCCACCGAAGTTGTAGTAGTTGGTAACTGCACCTTGCATATCCGCAGACGCACTCGTTGTGATTGCACCGATGGTTTGTAATGCACTGAACTTCAATGTTCCTCCCGCAACTTTCATTTTGGTGTCGCCTTGGATTCAGACTCGATAAACTTTTGGAAATCATCAGCCTGCGTAGAACGTGGTTTCCATTTTGGCGGGTATTCAAAATTGCGGCGAAGTGGAAGTTGAACATCACGGACTTGCTCGCCGCTCTTCACTTTGATTTGAATCGTCTTGCCAGCCTGGGACAGCAATTCGCGGATTTCCCAGAACGAAAGGTCGGAAGCAATGCGTCCGTCGATTTCAAGAACCTGATCGCCCACCTGGATCTTGTTTTTTTCGGCCGGTGAATCAGGCACGATGCGGCGTACGATCAAACCCTGGCTAGCCCGAAACACTGTTCGCAGGCCGCTGGCATCGAGATCAAATGAAATCTTTGAGCGAGATGACGGGAGTACATGAGCGATGGCATTTTCGAAATCAAGTGAGAAGTTCAGATGTCGCATGAGCCCTAGCCCAATCAGATTGACATCGGATTCTCCCACGGGGACATTGTACATGATGATGCCAAAGAACTTCATCTCTCGAATCACGTACAGATTTTTCTTTCGCACGCCTGACGCATCTAGTTGGGGAATTTGATCTAAAACTATGGCATCATTTGAAAGAATCAATTGATTTGCATAATCGCTCGTGATACCGCAGTAGTCTGCACTTCCAGTGTCAAGTAAGAAATCGCGGTCCCCGAGAACTGGAAGTCCCACTTTGATATACGGCAACCTTCTAATCGTTTTCACTTGATACGCGGTGGATTTTGCGTCAGGTTGGAAACTCGACCTTTTCCTGAATTCTGGTATCCCTTTATTTACTTGAAAAATCAGTGGTTTCAAAAAGTCCATACCAAGAAACGCATCAATCTGCATCCCTGTAGCAACACTGAAGCCCGAAAGATCTACTGAAATTGCAGACCCCGTACGTTGTGGAAAATCCATGCAACTCTGCGAAACACGTTCGTATTGCTCCACTGCAATTACCCCACTCGCGCTTCTGACTCGCTCATTTCCAACAGACTTCGTTATCGTAGCCGCAAAACTGGTGTCTAATACGCAAATTGAGGACCCAGTGTCGAGAATGCACGTCACGTCTCGATCCATAATTCTTGCGGGAACGGTGATGCAAGACGACCTTGCAAATCCCTGTTGGAACAAATCCGGAGGTTCATCGGCGCGCAGTGCTGATACCGAGCCCATACACAACGAAAATACAGCCAAGTAGTTGTGAAAAGGATACGTTCGCATGTGGCGATTGACTCCGTTAAATCAGCCACCAGGCTAACGCAACGCATGTGTTCGAACCGTTTATAGAAACTTGCTGGTTCGTGGTTCGGTGCGTCCATCCGAATTTAGAGGGCTGAACCATGCGCGCTGGACGCAAATAGAAACGGAGAATGGATCAACAACTTGAATTCGTCGTACAGCGAACGGCAGATTGAAATCCCCTGAAATACTGCATACTCCTGCCATGCTCGATCGAGTTTAACCAAGGCGATTATATATCGTTGAAGAAACCCGCAGGCCATCAACTCGGCAAGTGATGTCGATCCGTCATCAGTAATTTATTTGCCACTGCCCAGTAATCTGGTTCATCTGCCCGAAGATACTACTCTTGTAGTTGTCATGCGACATGAACAGCGTATCCAAGCTCATATCCATAGGCGATGAATTCAGCAGTGGTGGTCCGCCCCAGGTGTCGCCGTTGTGCCAGGTCGATGAGACATCGATATAAGTCGGCGACCAGGGGAACATGCGTTTGACGGGCATCTTAATCCGAATGCTGCCGAACGTGTCGCTGATCGCTTAGCCGTTTGCCGTCCCGGTGACACTTCCCGCACCCACCCGCAAGTATTTATCCAGAAACCCGTCCCGCTTGTCTAAGAACGAAAACATGCTTGCCACG
>JAYTAK010000622.1:0-3759 GCA_043737515.1 Candidatus Kuenenia sp.
ATCACGCAGTCCTTTGCGAAAGAAATGGATCGGCCTTGCCGTAAGTCTCCTCCAATTCAGCACTTGCCGCAATCGCAGATTACCGGATAGACTCTCAGAGAGTGACGTCTACTTTGATTCTTGTCACATATGTCATCGCCTACTGCACGCGCACGATCGCCTGGCCAGGGCCAAAAATCTCGCCGACGATTTCTTTTCCCGAGTCCCGGTTCTTCATTCTGATCCGATCACCAAGCCGGCCGTCTTCCAGTGCTTCAATGTTGCGAATCGACGTTCGCAGCCGCCGAGCCATGGCGGTTACCTGTATGGCCTCACCTTTTTTTACCAGCACCTCCGCATTCGATCGCGTCGCCGTCTGCAGATCACGCATCTGGACGATCGAACCCGCGACAACATTAGCACGGACGCTGCGGCCCAGAATCTGACTCGGTTCCAGTTCATCGACCTCCGTCGTCATGAATCGATTTTCAAACTGGACGCTGGAATCATCGATAGGAACTTCGCGACTCAAGGAGATCCGCGCGACAGCGACGTGATGTCTGCGACGCACGTCAAAAACGGCGGATCGAGTCGAAAGCAGTTCGTCATCATTCCAGACCTGCACCGACAGCGTCACCGGCCCCAGTGACTGACGAGCGGGAGGCAAAACCTTCAGCGTCAGACCATCCAGTTCACGCAGATTCTTCGGCAGCGTCTGCACAAGACCGCTTTGCAGCAGCACTCTTAAATCGTCCGGCTCGGCACTCCACACCTGGCAAAGGACAATCAACGCCTGCGCTTCTACGTCGGTATCTGTCATCTTTTGAGACGGCTGGAAGACGACGACTGTCCATTCGGCACCGGAAAGATTCAGGTCCTCCATCCGAAAGCCTGCGACGATCAGACGAATATGGACAAATCGCTGCGAAATCGTGTCCGATGCCTGCGTCAGATCCAGCATTCGGACTTCAACATCTTCAGCTTCTTTCTTCCGTACGGGATCAGTACACGACACTGTCGCGATTGAACTCAGCAGTACCTGGCTGCCGTGAACAACGGCAGACTCTTTCAGTTGAATTCCGATCTGAGCCGCGAACGCAGTGCCTGAATGAGCGTCAGAAGCAAAACCCGCACAGAGGGCCGCGAGTACGCCAAGAGACTTGACTAAAGAATAATGATTCATAGCGTTACCTGATGATGTCAATAGAGGTCGAAAGCATTTCATCACCGGCGCGAATCGCTCGGGAATTGATTTCGTAAGCCCGCTGTGCCGCAATCAACGAAATGAGTTCCGTGACGACTTCCACGTTTGAGCCTTCCAGAAAACCCTGATTCAACTGGCCGTAGCCGGTGGCACCCGGGTTTCCAAGCTGTGCCGCACCGGAGGCCACCGTTTCGGCGTACAGATTATTTCCTTCGCTCGACAAGCCCGCGGGATTCAGAAACGTGGCAATCTGAAGCTGTCCGACCGTTTGTCGTCCCTGGGCCGAACCGGTGGTACCGGCCTGCACGGTACCGTCTTTGCCAACCGTGATCGACATGTTGTCGCTGCCGCTGGTGATCGTGATTCCTGGCAGGACGACATAGCCGTCCGGAGTTGTCAGGCGGCCCTGGTTGTCCAGCTTGAAACTGCCGGCGCGTGTATAGCGAGTTTCACCGTTGTTGATCTGAACAGGATAAAAGCCATCGCCTTCGATCGCAACATCCAGAGGATTTCCTGTCTGTTCGGCGGTGCCGTCGACAAAACTCTTGCTCGTCGCCACCACGCGCACGCCGTTACCGATCTGCAAACCGGTGGGAGACACCTGCGCGGTGCTCACGGAACTGCCCGGCGCGCGCTGATTGGTATAGTACAGGTCCGCGAAGTCCATGCGGCTGCGTTTGAAGGCGGTGGTGTTGACGTTGGCCAGATTGTTGGCCGTGTTGTCAATGAGACTCTCCTGCGCCTTCATCCCTGTGGCGCTGGTGTAGAGGGCTCGTAACATGTTGCGTTTCCTGCGGGAAAAGAAGTGCAATTATTCAGTCACTGCGCCATCGGCGCGAGCGGAGTGCGATTTGGTAGGGTGTGTGCAGCGGAGCGGAACACACCGGTTTCACTTACCTCAGACCAATTCGCTTCTGGATGGTTTCGGCGATCGTGGTCAAGGCTTTCTGAGCTGCGTCGCGATGTCGTGAAATCGCAATGATGTTGATGAGTTCATCCACTGAGGACGTGTTGGCCATTTCCAGTTTCCCTTGCAGCACTTCTGCAGCACTGCCTGACGTGACGGCGTCCGGTGATGCGGCAAAAAGGGACGCTCCAGCGGCCGTCAGGGTGTTATTGTCTGCGAACTGAACCAACGCCAGTTGACCGATCTGTTGATCGCCTGCGTAGATGTTTCCGTCACTGGCGATTTCAACCTGCGATGCCGTTACACCATCCGGCACACGAATCGGCCCGCCGGTTCCCATGATGGGCAGACCATCGACATTCACCAGAGTTCCCTGTGGATCCAGGTGAAACGCTCCGCTGCGGGTATAGAGCGGTCCGCTGGGGCCCTGCACAGTGAAGAATCCCTCGCCGTTGAGTGCGACGTCTAGTTTGAGCGACGTCTCCTGAATATGGCCCTGCGTGAAATCGAACTGCGTATCGCCGGTTGTCGCTCCCAGCAGTCCGGACGAATTGACGCCGTCTCTGGACTGTTGCAGCGGTTGCATCACTGTGTCAAAACTTGATTGTGACAGGACGCGGCGGCGATAACCGGGCGTCTGCAGATTGGCGAGATTTTCGGCAGCAACTTCATGACGCCGATTCGTCACATCCATCGCCGTTGCCGCACTGTAAAGTCCTGAGATCATTGAGAGTTCATCCGTGAACGAGAAATGCACAGCCCCTCCGCGCCTCGAATTGCGCAGCCGCCCGTGGAAACACCAAGCAAGTTTCGCGCCTGACCCGCTTCAGGTCAGACCGATTTTGCCAGAAGCAAGGGTTTTGCCACATGAAACGACTGCGTCGATGCGGCAAGATCGAGGGCCACCTTGCGGCTGGCGACGGAAAGAAATTCCTTGCAGGGAAAATCTTTCCGTTCGCTTTACCGGCCGCAGTCGAAGGCGACATTGACCCGCAGCGTCAGTTTCGAAGTTGCGCATTTCGTCAGGGCTGAGGACTCGGAAGCCATCGGGATCGGTGGCGGATTGCAGGAGGGTGAGCCATTGAGCGTCTGCCACTGGCTGTTGCCGCCAGAAGACTGTCAGCCCCCAGTTGAGCTGGTAGGCGGGTGACACATCTTTTGCAGTGTAGATGGGTTCTGTAGTTTTCAATCCTGGGCTCCACCGGCATGAAGCCGGTTGGGGGCCAGCTTACTGTGTTGTGATGTGTTTTAGTTGCCAAACCGGGGCGCTACCGACGCAGGGTCGGTAGGGGCCAAATAGCATAAGAACCCCGCTGGCCCCGTGCCAGCGGTGCCACGGGTTTGGAAACTACAGCGCCAAAATCCCCTCTCCACGGCCCCATCCGGCTTCACGCCGGTGGACCGCAGGTTTGGAGACTACAGAGGCGAACACACAGCGATTTCTCAAACCAGGGCTCCATCGGCGTGAAGCCGATGGGGGCCTGTGCGTGACGATATCGTGCTGGTAGTTACCAAACCGGGGCTCTACCGACGCAGGGTCGGCAGGGGCCGGACCAATGGCACTTGGTTTAGGTTCGTAGTCCCGCCTTCAGGCGGAATCGCGGCTTTAGTGGCCAGCAAATTCCGGCTGAAGCCGGGACTACGAACGAATTGCAATTCTAAACCAAGC
>JAYTAK010000623.1:0-3759 GCA_043737515.1 Candidatus Kuenenia sp.
AACGGAGCCCCGGTGCTTTTGCCCGCCCGCAGTTCCGCCCTTCGACGATCGATTGATTCGTGGCTGGAAAGCAAGGATCTGCATCCGCTGATTCGCGCCGAATTTGACGATACCGCTCTGCTGAAAGCATTCGGTCAAACAGGCGAAGGGCTCTTTCCTGGCGGCCTTGTGATCCAGGATGAGATTTGTCGACAGTACGAAGTGGAACTCGTGGGCGAAATGGAAGGCGTCCGTGAACACTTCTTCGCGATCTCCGCCGAGCGAAAAATCAAACACCCCGCAGTTCTGGCGATTGCCCGAACGGCAAGGTCAGACCAGTTTCTCTGACTCACCATTCACTCTGGATTTGGCCACAATGTGTTCAATTTTCGCGGCAGGACGCGGCGACACGCACCGGTTTACTGTGGACAAGAAGCTGCGGCATCCGCTGGAGTCTCATCGCAGCATCGGAGATACGCTTAAAATCTCAGCGGTGACTGAGTGCCGTGCGGATCCGGCAGCCAGTTAACAACGTGAGCCATTTCTTCGGTAACGAGCCGGTGGGTCAACCGGGTCAAGGGCGTTCCGCCCTTGTCAGGCTGAAGCTGAAAGCTTTTCACTCAGCGGTTCCGAAGATCTTCCCTGCCGAATCGAGCGAACAACACCGATCAGCGGCGTTATGACCGTCAGAGGAACGACAACTCCAAGCATCACGAACGCAAACGTGCGATGGAAACGTGGGACTGTCTCCGCGATCACAAAGGATGCTGTATAAGCGCAGTAGTATGCAAAGAACATGACTCCGTTCCAGCGAGAGATCAGATGTCCGACGTAGAACACAGGCAGGCAGGCAACGGCGACCGCGATCATCACAGGAATATCCAGCTGAAGGGCGGCTGCGGAGACGTGGACTCCGTCGGCAGAGACAACGCTGGAGATTCCCAGCACTCCGAGGATATTGAAAATGTTGCTCCCCACGACGTTCCCCACGGCAATGTCGCGTTCTCCGCGAATGGCGGCCATGATCGAGGTGGCAAGCTCAGGCATTGAGGTTCCCGCAGCGACGATCGTCAGACCGATGACCAGCTCCGACACACCCAATTGTCTGGCAATCACAATCGCCGACTCAACAAACCAGTGAGATCCCAGAACGAGCAGTCCGAGCCCTGCGACGACCAGCAGCAAATTAAGCCCGAGTTCTCCGCGGCTTTGAACCTTCTTTCCGATTCCAAATTCCGCTTCGTACTCCGCCTGAATCCCAGCCTGTTCTTTGCGGCTCACCACGATCGCCAACACTGTGTAGGCAATCAGACCTCCGACGAGCAACAACCCGTCCAACCGTCCTATGCCTCCATCAAGGGCCATTACGAGGACCAGAATTGAAACGGCGATCATCAGCGGAACGTCAATGCGAATCAACTGCTGCGAGACACGCAATGGGACGATCATGGCCGAAAGACCGAGAATGAACAGCACATTGAAAATGTTGCTGCCCACGACATTGCCGAGCGCGACGTCAGGCTGCCCTGCAAGGGATGATTGCACGCTCACGACCAGTTCGGGCGCACTGGTACCGTATGCCACGACCGTGAGGCCGACCACCAACGGCGAGATACCCATCGCCATCGCGAGTCGCGATGAACCGCGGACCAGGAACTCGGCTCCTGCAGTCAGAACAACAAGCCCCATTGCCAACATCAGAAATACCATTTTGAATCCCTTTGCAGGATGTCGAAGTTGACGTCCTGAACTACCGCAGCGGAACTCCCGTCGGCGGAGCGACGGGCGTACTGTAAACCCGTCGCACCGCCGACGGGAATCTCTTCGGCTCGGCCCGAGGTCACGACGCCTTCGTCACTTCATGTGCAACCGGCTTCCCGGCCTTCATCTGCAGCATTTCGACGCCCAGACAAAATGCCATCGCGAAGTAGACATAACCCTTCGGAATCTTCTGATGAAATCCTTCGGCGACCAGCAGAGTTCCGATCAGCAACAGAAACGAAAGGGCCAGAATCTTGAGGGCCGGATGACGCTCGATAAAGCTGACGATCGCCTTCGAGAACACCAGCATGACCGCCACTGAGATCACTATCGCCGCAATCATGACAGGAATCGGACGTTTCAGACCCTCCGTCATGCCAACTGCCGTGATCACAGAATCCAGTGAGAAGACAACATCCACAATGAGTACCTGAGTCAGCACGGCCTTCAGGGTCGTAACGCCCAGCGCTGCCGATTCGGGATCACTGGCATGTTCGATCTTCCGATGAATCTCCCAGGTCGCCTTGCCCATCAGAAAAAGGCCGCCAAGGATCAGGATCATGTCCTTACCGGAAAAGCCAGTCCCGAATACTGCGAACAGCGGCTGGTTCAGCTGCATTACGAAGCCTACCGCGAGCACCAGAATTGCCCGGGAGAAAACTGCCAGAGTCAGCCCCATTTTCCTCGCGTAGTCGCGCTGAGATTCGGGCAGCTTACCCGCCAGAATCGCAATGAAGATCACGTTGTCGATCCCCAGTACGACCTCGAGAGAAGTCAGCGTGAACAACGCGATGAGCGCTTCCGTCGAAAAAAAATCCATCATTGTTTGGTTCGTTCAAAAAGAGTCGAGAGAGTAGAAGGTGGAAGGTCGTCTGGTTTTTCCAGGTCGAGTGGACTTGTGACGTCTGACGTGACGGCGTTTGCAGCACGGGCCATTGTGGAGGGATGGTCCTGACTCGTTGGTTCCCGATCGCGCATCGCTTCTTCCGTTGCCAGGCGTGCAATGCGCGTGGCCAGCAGCCCGTCCTTCGCGGTCGGCATGTCGCCGGTCGATAGAGCGTGGGCGAATTCCAAATGCATGCCGGCAGATGGCCAAGCTTGGCAATCATGCCACAGCCCAGCACGCCAATTTTCTTCGCGCTCATAACCAGAGTCTCGATCCATTCGAAGTTGAAATCATCGACTTACTGTCCGGACATCGACATCCCCTGCGAATCCCGAAGCCGATCAAGGCGTCTGGAAACGGCGAGAACCGCTCGATCAACGGTCTCGGCCACGATTGCTTCTACCGAGACACCCTTTCCCTCCACCACAATTTCTCGCTTTCCCCCAAGCACGACCTTTATGCGGCACTGAATGTCATCGCCGCCCTTGGGCCCGTTCACGTCAGTGAGCGAGATTTCAATCGTGCGAATGTACGAACCAAATCGATCGAATGCAAACTGCACGCAGCGTTCGATATGTTCCCGCTGACCCGATGTGATCTGAACGTTGCGATCCAGAATGTTCATGTCCATGGCTGAGATTCCTCGAAAGATAATGGTGCTGAAATGTGATCGGCGAACTTCGCATGTGCATAACTCTATGCAACTCTCTATAAATTGACTAATTCAAATTGAATTAATAAAACATCAATTTAATTGAACAATCAGGGGTTCTGTTCAATCTGGTTTCGTATCGAACCGGGTCGCACACAACGATTTGATTAAATCAATATGTGCGCAACGTATTATACATTTGTCATCTTGTGTCGTTTCCCTAGAATCATTTCGGGGATGCCCTGTCACTTGCGATAGATAAGGCAGCAGCTTTGGTCGTACAATACTTGAGACGTCAGATACGACCTCCGGACGCGGGACGCAGATTGCATCGGCATCCTTCGACGGAGATTGTTGATTCGTAGTTTCCAATCGATCCTTGCGCAGATCTCTGTTTCTCCGGTAAATTGCCAGTTGCGGGCAAGACCAGGGATCATGCTGAGGCGAAGGATTAGAAAACAGCCAGACAGCCAGGTAGTAG
>JAYTAK010000624.1:0-19624 GCA_043737515.1 Candidatus Kuenenia sp.
CGCAGGTGCAGGTGACAAAATGAAGCCCCTCAATCGTATCGGCGGAAACGAATGGTTCTGAGAAAACAGTTGTGACGAATAGTCCGGTTCTTCCGGAAACGCTGGCTCGCCAATCCGGTTGCGTCAAAGACAGAAGAGCGGGGATTTGCGAAGGCTGTTCAGACGTCAGCGGCAGGAATTCTTGTCAGCGACCGAAATCCAGGAAGATTTGTTCAAGTGTTGAATTTCAGATCGACTGTAACCGAAGGCACACCGTAGCCAATTGGATTTTCTGACGGTAACATGCAACCCTTGTGTTCGCCGTTTTCAAATGGGGCATCAGCTATGCAGAAGTGGTTCGTCTGTTTTTGTTTGGCAGCGGTAAGTTGCTCATCAGCGGTTGCTGAGGACGCTCGGCGGAATGTGCTGTTCATCATCTCGGACGACCTCAACAACCTGCTGGGATGCTACGGGGACCCGCAGGTGAAGACGCCGAACATCGATCGCCTCGCGACGCGCGGTGTGTTGTTCAATAAGGCGTACTGCTCGTTTCCGCTGTGTGGTCCAAGCCGAAATTCGATACTCACTGGCTTGTATCCCAACAGTACCGGCATTCAGGCAAATGGTCAGGTGTTTCGTCAGACCATTCCCAATCAACTGAGCATGCCTCAGGCGTTTCGTCAGCAGGGATACTTTGCCGCACGAATCGGAAAGTTGTATCACTACAACGTTCCGAATTCGGTCGGCACCAACGGACACGATGATCCGGGATCGTGGGAAATGGAACTCAATCCCGCCGGCGTCGATCGCCTCGAAGAACATCCGCAGATTTTCAGCCTGACAAAAAACCAGTTCGGCGGCACGCTCAGTTGGTATGCGTCGCCGAAGAGTGACGAGCATCATACCGACGCGCTGATGGCCAAAGATGCGGACTGGGTCCTGGAACGCTGTGCCAGGGACAAACAGCGTCCGTTCTTTCTGGCGGTTGGCTTCTTTCGTCCGCACACACCGTACGTCTCACCGAAGACGCCTTACTTTGACATGTACAACGAAGCTGAAATGCCCGTCGTGCAGGGGATTGAAGAAGATCGAGCCGACATTCCGGCGGCCGGTCTTGCCAGTCAGAAAAAGGAACAGGAACAAATGACCGATGACTTACGCCGACAATGTCGACAGGCGTATTATGCCAGCATCAGCTTTATGGACACTCAGGTCGGCGTGGTTGTGGATTCGCTTGAACGCCAGGGCCTTGCCGATAACACCGTCATCGTGTTTACCAGCGACCACGGTTATCACATGGGCGAACACGGACTGTGGCAAAAGATGAGCCTCTTTGAAGAAAGTGCCCGCGTGCCGATGCTGATCGTGGCACCGGGAATGTCAAAAGGAACGATCTCTGAGACTCCTGTATCGCAGATCGATCTGTTTCCAACCTTGGCAGAACTTTGCAAAGTCACGGCTCCGGCGAATCTTCAGGGCCAAAGTCTGGTCCCCATGCTCAAAGATCCGTCACACGCCGGACGTGGCTGGGCGCTGACGCAGGTCACACGCGGCGGCAAGCGGCGCAATGCAAAGAACGGCACTGAAGCCGACGGTCCGTACTTTGGTTATTCGCTCCGCACACCGCGTTGGCGCTACACAGAATGGGACGGCGGAGCTGCCGGAAAAGAACTTTACGACCACGACAATGACCCGCGCGAGTTGACAAACCTTGCCGGAGATGACGAACATAAGGCAACATTGGATGAACTAGCGACGTCGTTGAACGACGCAGTGGCATCCACGCTTCCACCCGATGGAAAAATTCCTGAATTACAGCCAGGCATGTGGGCTCCGCTGCTTGTTGATCCGTGAAGCAGCAGAGACTCAGAAACGAATGCAGAAATCCAAACCACGAAGGAACTTCTTATGACCCAGCCACGACTTCCCCGCCGTCAGTTTTTGACTCAATCCGCCGTTGCAGCGTCCGCCTTATTTGCCATGCCAGCCATTGTGCGAGCGGCGACTCTGCGGAAGGAGTTACACGTCGCAGCCATCGGTGTGAATGGGATGGGATGGACGGACCTGTCGAAAATCGGCTCACATGCCAGCGTGAAATTCGTCGGTTTCTGCGATATCGATGCGGCTCGATTTGACAAAGCGGACGAGGCGTTCGCTGGTGTGCCGCACTTTGCCGACTATCGTCAACTGCTGGCCGATCTGGGCGACAAAGTCGATGCCGTCATTGTATCGACTCCCGACCACATGCACGCTCCGATTGCCATGGCGGCCATGAAACTCGGCAAGCATGTCTACTGCCAAAAACCGCTCACACACACTGTCTGGGAATCACGTCAAATGCGGCTGCTGGCCGAGCAAAAGAATCTCACGACACAGATGGGGAATCAGATTCATTCAAACGCCGAATACCGTCTGGGAGTGAAACTCATTCAGGACGGCGCGATTGGCAAAGTCCGGGAAGTGCATTCATGGGTTGGTGTTCAGGGGCGGCAATACTGCAATCGCACGGATCGACCGGCGGACGCTCCGGTGCCGCAAGGTGTCAACTGGGACCTGTGGCTGGGCGCGGCCCCTGTTCGTGCATTTGCTGCCGATGTTTATCATCCGTTCAAATGGCGTGACTGGCAGGACTTCGGTTCCGGAGCGCTGGGAGATTTCGGATGTCACATTCTCGATCCGGTCTTCACCGCACTGGGAATTCGGGCACCGATTTCGATCGAAGCCGACAATGACGGAACAACATCGGAAGTCTGGCCGGGTCCGGAAACGCTGACGTATGAATTCCCCGGCACGAAATATACGGTAGGAGGCACCATCAAAGTCGTGTGGCGCGACGGTGGACTCAAGCCGCCGGCAGAACTGGCGCAGTTGCCGGCTGGTGCCGAACTGCCTGGCGCAGGGTCGCTGTATATCGGTGAAGGCGGCGTGATGATTCTGCCGCATGTCGCGGCTCCACTGTTGTATCCACAGGCAAAGTATGCCGACTTCAAAATGCCGGATGTCAAGGGCACCAATCACTGGCACGACTGGGTTGATGCGGTAATCGCGGGACAGAAAACCACCGACGGTTTCGAATACGCCGGGCCACTCTCTGAAACCGTGCAGCTTGGCAACATCGCCGCGCGGTTGCCCGGTACGAAACTCGAGTGGAATACCGAAACGATGGCCATTTCCGGTCACGACAACGCCGCAGCGATGCTGACAAAAAGTTATCGGTCAGGCTTTGAAGTCGAAGCGGTCGGTTAGCGGCGGCCCTTTCCAACAAAATGCCGGGCAGCAGCCATAATTCCCATTATTCCCATAACTCCCATGGGACTTATGAGAAGTATGGGAATCATGTTCCAGTCAGCCAGGTGGACGGCAAGCTAACAGAAAGACCACGACGTGTATCATCGAATCTTGTTTGGCGTGGCACTTGCCTGCGTGCTGCTGAAATCATGGGCGACAGCCGCTGCCGACGATCCAGCAATTGTGCGCCACGATTTCATTTACGAAACGGCACCGTATCCCGAGTGCCATGCTTCAACGATCGAAGAAACTCCCGCCGGAATGGTGGCGGCCTGGTTTGGCGGTACCGAAGAAAAACATCCGGACGTCGGGATCTGGGTGTCTCGTCATCTCAACGGCGCGTGGACGCCGTCGGTCGAAGTCGCCAACGGAATTCAATATACCCTGACCGACGGAAAACTACATCGGCATCCGACGTGGAATCCGGTGCTGTTTCAGTATCCTGAAGGTCCATTGCTCTTGTTCTGGAAATGCGGCCCCGCGCCGGACAACTGGTGGGGCATGATGAGTGAATCCGCCGACCACGGCGAGACATGGTCGCTGGCCCGACGACTGCCTGAACACATCGATGGCCCTGTCCGCAACAAACCAATCCTGTTAAAGGACGGAACGTTGCTGTGTGGCAGCAGTACTGAATTCGATGGCTGGCGCGTCCACTTCGAACGCACGCATGATCATGGCAAAACGTGGCAGAGAACTCCTGCAATCCACGACGGCAAGAGTTTCGGCGCGATTCAGCCGACTCTGTTGCGGCATGCGGATGGATCGATTCAGGCTCTGTGTCGTAACCGTGACGGCGATGGTCAGATTCTTTCGACAACATCGTCAGATCAGGGGCTTTCCTGGAGCGACGTCAAGCCAATCAGTCTCCCAAATCCCAACAGCGGAATCGATGGCGTGACGCTTCAGGATGGTCGACACCTGCTGGTCTACAATCACACGTATCGCAACAAGGGAACCCCGCGCGGGCGGGAAATGATCAACGTCGCCGTCAGTGCAAATGGCATCGACTGGAAGCCAGCCTTGACGCTTGATCGGGAAGCAAAGGCAGAATTTTCCTACCCCGCAGTAATCCAGGCGGCGGACGGGACCGTCCACATTACGTACACCTGGAAACGGAAAACCGTACGGCATTTTGTGCTGAATACTGCGAAATTGACGGTAAAGGACTGGAACGGCGGGCCGTGGCCTGACTAATAATTCCCTCGGAATTGAAGGCACTGCGGAAGTCTGTATCCATCGAGCGAGACTGGGAAACTCAAGTCGACTGTTTCAAGGCTGCGGGTTAGACTTTGTGCGGAGCTTCGCTTTGGCAACACGAAGACTGCCTCAAGATTCACGAAACAGCCTGCGCCAATAGACGCAGACAGGGATAAAAAAGTCGTACCGATGGGAATTGAAAACAGAGAATATCTCCGCGACGAATATGACGATACTGCGGGTTCGTTTCGCAGGCCTTCGTCAAAGCCGATGACGATCATTCTGGTGGTCGTCACGGTCGCAGTCTTTGTGCTGCAACTGATGACAACTACTGGGCCGAAAGGCGCTTCAACCTCTCTCGTACAGGAATGGCTGGCGCTTAACTTTGAAGACGTGATGACTCGCGGACAGATCTGGCGCCTGTTGACATACGCCTTTTGTCACGACCAGAACAATCTGCTGCACATCGTGTTCAACATGATGGTGCTTTATTCCATCGGTGGCGTCCTGCGGCAACTACTGGGCGATCGTGAGTTCCTGTGGTTCTACCTGGTCGCCGCCGTCTTCGCAGGCATGTGCTCGATGGTGTTCTACCGCCTGGTGAATATTCCGGCGCAGATCATCGGCGCGTCCGGAGCGACGATGGGTGTCTTTTGCCTGGTCGCGCTGCACTATCCGCGACAGAAGGTTTTATTGATGGGCATCATTCCCATTGAGTTCCGCTGGCTGCTGGCCGCGTTTGTGGCGATCGATACGCTGCCGATGATCAGCCAGGTAACAGCAGCGCTGCAGAACAGACAGGCTGCCTCTCAGGTTGCAAATTCCGCGCATATCGGCGGATTGATTTTTGGCTTCCTGTACTTTCGCTGGAACATGCGCATCACGCGCTGGTGGGATCAGTTTGCTGGGCGCATTGCGACTCGTCGGAGACGCGGAAAGCTGCGCGTCTTCACGGAAGCGCCTGAGCCTGAATCCAATCTGAGTTCACAGGTCGATGCCATCCTGGAGAAGATCAGCCGCGAAGGCGAAGCCAGCCTGACCGCGCGCGAAAGAAAAATCCTGGCACAAGCCAGTAAACAGTATCGGAAGGGCAAGGGTTAGATCCTTTCCGAGAAGCCCTGATTTTCGCGATGTTCGTAACAAATCAGGGGATTAACATCCCCCGCTCGCCTTAAAGTCCACGCCATTGGAGAGAATCTCAGGAGTGTGACAGAAGTCCAGATTCGCACACTTTCGAACCCAGGTTCGCACACCTGCACACTTGCATGGCGATTAAGGACAATACCGTTCAATTATTGAACGTAGTAGGCACACTCCGTGTGCCGCAACCCTTGAAAAGCATAGCTTTTCGAGTCCGGGCGGACGGCACACGGAGTGTGCCTGTTACTTTTTGAACGGTATTGCGCTGAAGGAATTACCGATTCGCCGATCTATTTCTGCGGAGGCCCTGAACGGCGCGATGTTTGCGTGAAAGAGATCAGTGAGCAATGCGGTTCCGTGTTTCAGTCTCGAATCCCAAAGGCGAATACTATGAGATCCATCAGTCGAACCGCTAAGTTGTCCTCGTCCATTGTCGCCGCTGCCGCGATAGTTTTGGTATTGTTCTTTTCTCAGTCGCCGGGGTTCAGCAGTTCATCGGTCGGCCAGGATGAGAAGAATACCGTGAAGGCACCTCCGGCAAAGGATGAAGGTTCCGCCGATAAGAAGGACGACCCGGAGTCTCCGCTTAAGAAGTTCATGCGTCAAAAGCTGCATGCGTCTAATCAGATCCTGGAAGGGCTTTGTACCGAAGACCTGGAAATGGTGTCTGCGGGCTCTGACACGCTGATGAAGATGAGCGGCGAAGAGAAATGGCGCGTCTCGAATGACATGATGTACCGTCGGTACAGTACCGAGTTCATCCATGCTGTAGAAGAGTTGCAGAAGGAAGCGAAAGACAATGACATGAATGGCACTTCAATGGCATGGGTCAATGTCACGATGAAATGCCTTAAATGCCACGAATGGGTGCGAAACACGGTCCTTGTGGATTCTGGCAAGTAGCGGACATCTGTCGCTTTGCGAACTTTCATCGTGTAGAGTGAACACGATGCAAAGACTCCGCTTCGTCGCTGTTCGTTGGCTCTGACTGTTCAGGAAATGCACATGACGCAGATGCCGATGTAAGTTGTGGCGCGAGCCCCCGTTCCATTTCGCATGAAATTCTGCACTCTGCCCCATGATACTTCGACTCTCGTTCATTGCTTTCCTTTGTCTTTTCACAACGAAGCTGCATTCCTGCACCGCTGGTGACGAATCCACATGGACGATCACAGTCGGGGAGCCAAAGCCGAATGTCCTGACAGGTCGGATCGTTGCTGAGATTCCAAACAGTGCTTTGCTGCTGGAAGAACCCAACGGCCAGCTTCATCAGATCCCGGCGCGACAGATACGGTCGCGCGAGGACGCTCTGAAACCATTTGTGCCGTTGACGTCGTCAGAACTTGCCGCAGATCTGTTGCTGCAGGTTCCGGCGGGATTTGAGATCACAGAGACCGAGCATTACGTGATCTGTTCCAACTCCGCCGCCGAATACGTGGAATTCTGCGGCAAGCTGCTGGAACTCGTGTTTGATCAGTACTTCCGGTTTATGGCCGATCAGAAAATCGAGGTGACGCAGCCGCCGCGCCGGTTGCCGATCGTGATCTTTGCCAGTACGTCGGAATTTCAGACGTTTGCAGCCAGACAACATCCTGAGATCTCGTTTGCAGATACGCCTGGCTACTATGCCGTGACAGAAAACCAGACATTGCTGCTCGATCTGACAGGTGATCGATCGATCCGGTCGGCGGCGACCATCCGCAGACGCCTGGCGGAAAAACCGCTGCAAGTTGCTACGGTCGTGCATGAAGCGATTCATCAACTGGCATTCAATTCGGGACTGCAGGTGCGGATGGCGGACAATCCGCTCTGGCTTTCCGAAGGTCTGGCGATGTACTTTGAAACCACGTCGTCGCGGTCATCATTGCTCTGGAATCGCCCCGGTCTGGTGAATCCTCGCCATCAGCCGGCATTCATGAAACTCGTTGAGGCCAAACATATTTCCGGAGCCATGAACACCCTGATTGAATCGGACTCCGACTTTCTGAATGCCGCGGAGATGCCCGCTGCATATGCCAAAGCCTGGGCATTGACCCACTACCTGGTGCGTGAACAAGAAGCCGGGATGCAGAGCTATCTGCTCAGTCTGTCGCAGCGAAAGCCGATGGTTGGGCTGACGGCTGAACAGCGAACTCAGGAATTCCAGGCGGCTTTCGGAAAATTGCCAGACGAAATGGAACAGGAACTCGTTTCCAGTATCAGACGACAACGAGTTCCCAGATAAGGAGGTTCCTCATGTCCTGGCTCACCGAAAACCCATGGCCTTTGCTCCTGCTGCTTGCCGGAACAGGCGTGGTCGCATTGATTTCAGGAGCGCCGAAGGGGCGTTCTGTGTCTGTCGCGTGCCTGCTGGCGGCGGCGGGATTGTATCTGATCGAGTCGGCGGTCGTGACGCCCGGTGAAGAAGTTGAAGGCCAATTGCAGGTCATGCTGGAGGCGTTTCGCGATCGCAATCAGGGCGCGATCGATGGCTGCATCGCCGACGAATCGCCAAAGCTGCGTGAGACGGCAGCAGACGGACTGAAGATGGTCACACTCACGAAAGATTTTCACATCAAGGATCTGGAAGTCACAGTCCGCGATGACGGCCAGACAGCGGATGCTCATCTCCGCGCAAACGGAACGCTGAAAGTAAATCACGGCGACATGATCAGCCGAGTTTTCACACGCTGGCAGACGGTCTGGAAACACATCGGTACAGAATGGAAACTGGTCGAAGTCAAACGGCTTGATCCCGTGAACGGCCAGGAAATGGGCATCCTTGACGCGAGGTAGTCCTCTGTCAAGTCCTGAAATGTAGGTTGGACATTCTTGTCCGACCGCGTTTATACGGGCAAGAATGCCCATTGTACCCCAAACGCAACCATTGACACGGCACTGGGGTGTCGGAGCGGAAATTACTGTGAAGTTGTCAGTAACTTATCCACATCGTTGCTCACAATCACGCCGTAGTTCACGGCGCCGAGCCAGCCGGACATGATGATCCCGACGCTGCCGGCATGGAAGAGGCCGGTGACTTGTTGAGGCAGATCGCGGCTGACCTGCAGTCCTTCAAACTTGGTTCCAAACGATGATCCGGCCAGGTGTCGCGTGTAGTGTTCAAACGTTCGCGGCGTCGCGGCTTCGGCGTGATCCAGTTTTTGCCGGACGTCCGGAACGTACGTTTCCAGGCAGTCGAGCGTGGATTCCACCAGGTCTTTCTTGGCGGCTTCGTATTCTGCTTCCGGAAGATTCGCCCAGTCGCTGTAGTTAGCATTCGTCGATGACACAATCAGCCAGCGGTTGCTGCCCGGTCGTGTCGATGGATAGTAAAAGCTGAATGTGCGACTGCTTACGTGGCGGCTGAGCATGGCATCAATATCAAAGCCCGTGTGCTCGGAATGAAACAGCAGATCACCGCAGCTTTCGTCAAAACTCTCACCTGGCCTCAATGCCATGTAGACCTGGCACGAACTGTTGTTCAGACGCACCGCTTTTGCATCGTCGATGAATCTGGCATCAAAGTGTTGTTCTCCGACCAGATTGAAAATCGTGGATCGGATGTTCGCGTTCGACACGACGGCTCTGCATCCGATGTGTTTTCCATTCACAATCACGCCCGTGACCCTGCGATCTGGCGACACTTCGATTCTTTCGACCAGTGATCGAATGCGAATGTCCACGCCGTTGCGAATGAGTTCGTCCCGCATTCGATGCACCAGCGCGTCGGTGCCGCCTTCAAACGTGTAAACGCCCTTCTGCATGAAGTTGGAGAACACAATTCCGTAGGTGATCGCGGGGTCGTCCAGGGTCGAACCATTCGCATACGTGATTGGTTCCATCAACAGCCGCACGACGTCATCACGTCCGGGAAAAAACTGTTCGAAAAGTTCGCGCGTCGTCTTTGACTGTTCGTCAAAGAAATTCATGCTGCGGGCCGCGTCAAAAAACTGCTGCACGGTTTCCGGCGAGATTCCGAAACGTTCGACCAGGATTCTCGTGAAATCTTCGCGTGTGAATGTCGTGCGGAGTGAGAACTGCGGATTCTCAAAGCGGATGCCCTTCAGCGGTACGATGGATTCAGCAATTTCCGGTGACCAGTATTTGCGACAGCTCTTGATCATGCCGTACGGAAAGCCGTGCAGCGAAATATCAAAGATGTGTCCGCCCGCACGTTTGAACCAGGTCGCCATACCACCCAACTGATAGTGGTGTTCCAGCAGCAGCACGCTCAATCCCTGCCGCGCGAGGATATTGGCCGACGTAAGACCGGCGAGTCCGCTGCCGATGACGACCACATCGTAGGATTCCCTGGTGCCTTTCAAAAAATCGCGGGGCATTCGAAACTCTTGTAGTGTGTCTCTTGTTGAATCTGGAAGCCGGCGCAGTAACGACGCAATACTCCGCGCGGTCGCCTGCGGCTTGGCGTTATACTCCGCGCGGTCTGGACCAATGGCGTGGACTTAAGGCGAGCGGGGGATGTTAATCCCCTGATATTGGACGCGAACGCAAGCAAATCAGGGGACTTACGTCCCCCGCTCGCCGTTGTATTTCCTTAAGTCCACGCCATTGCGGTCTGGACTGAGGGACGTGTTGTTGAGTGAGCCGCAAGGCGCTAGCTGCGGGTTGTGCATTCGGTCAGCACCGGCGGCTAGCGCCTTGCCGCTCACAAAACCTCAAATCTGACCGCGCGGAGTATAAACGAGTCAATGTGAACCGCGTGCGGTATAGCAAAAACGCGAGTGCATGTTCAAACGGCGAAGCGGGGGCAAACGGGAAACCGTCACAGCTACGGAAACCGAGAATACCGCAGTTTTAGCCGATTTCTGACCGATTTCCGGAATCCGCATTCCGCGCAGGTCGCCGACATTCGGCAACCTGCCTTTACCCTTCTTGTCCCGTTCAGATAGAATCGCCAGTTCTCGGGGATTCCTGCGGCTTCAGACTCCTGCGGCTGATGGCAATCCTGCGTCAATTCTGACTTCAATAGTGGCATCGCAGATTTCACATTTCTGAGTGGAAATGCGGTAAACTCAACAGCTCTGAAACTCCCATCTAAATCTCGGTGATCGCATGAATATTGCAGTTCGCGTGACTTCTCTGGTCCTGACAACTCTCGCCTTGGTTCATACGGCCTCCGCGCAGACTCCGCAGGATGCGCGCATTACCGTGGCGCACCCGGGTTTTAATCTGCTCAAGTCGGACCTTAAGAAAACCGTTGACCTCACCACGCCTGTCGAACAGAAGCAGTGGGAGAATATTCAGGGCTATATCGATACCTTTATTATCGGGATCGATGAAACTCGTGAAGTCCAGGTCCAGGTGATGACGGGCGTCGATCCGGCAGGCTATCTGATCTGTGTCCCGCTGCAGGCCAAGGGTGATCCATCAGTACCGTTCCGAGAGAATCTGGATTCGCTGGGTTATCGCCTCACGCGAAGTCCGGACGACCGCAAAATGTACTCAATCGAAAGCGATGCCAATGAATATGGCTGGATGAAAATCGATGTAGAATTGAAATATGCCTTTTTCATGATCACCAGTAATAAGGCCGTTCTGCCTCAATTGAAGCAGATCGTGCTCAAAGCCGCGCTGAACCCGACGATACTCAATGAGAACATGATCGCGGAACTTAAGAATACTGATGGGTTAGCAGCGGCGATCGCTCACCGTGTCGAGGCCTTCAAGCCGATTCGCGATGAAGCCATGAAGCTCATTAAGCAGCGACCGGATGAAAGGGCCACCGAGTTTGAATTGCGGCAGTCGAGTGCCCGGCAGTTGTACCACGAAGCCGAAGACATCCTGTCTCAGTCGGATCAGCTCTTGATGACACTGACGATGGATCGCAAAAATGCAGCCGCGCCGAAGGTCAGCCTGCGAACAACCGTGACCGCCCTTGCTGGCACACCGATGGAAGCCATCATTGCACAGTATGGCAAGCAGTCGGATGCCTTTGCTGGCCTGCAGCGACTTAAAGGTTCCGCACTGTCCCTGCGCTCCAGTCATCCGCTGGATCAAGTTCGCAAGAAGCATCTGATCGAAACACTCACGCTCACTAAAGCAGATATTGCCGCTCGTCTGTCGACAAGCAAGACGCGTACCGATGCTGAAAAAGCCGCGTTCAATAAGTTTGTGGCGGGCGTGATCAGCGTCCTGGAATCCAGTGTCACTTCCGGGCACCTGAATGGCTTTGTCGAAGCAATACCGGATGGCAAGGATCAATTCACCACCGTAGCGGCGTTTGTCTCACCGGCCGCTGCGGATCTGAATCAGATTCTGCCGCTGCTGACTGATGCGGGAAAAGGAAATGCCGTGGAGATGAATCTGGAGAAAGTCGGCGACGTCGATATCCATAAGATTCGGATAGCGCAAGGTTTTGTTGCAATCTTCGACAGAGTCTTCGGAGTCCACAACGATATGTTTATCGGCGTCGGACCTCAGCAGGTGTGGATGGCGACGGGTCAGGATGGACTGGCAACTCTGAAGTCCACAATCACAGCCGTGGGCGAGCCAGCCGTAAATCCGGTCGTGTTCCGGATTGATGCCAACATGCTGCCATGGGCCAAACGCATTGATGAAGTGGCGAAGAAGGAAAAACCTGCGGTGCAGACGGCAGACGAAGAAAAACTGAGCCGTACACAGGCTCGCGTCCGCGAACGTGCGATTGCAGCCCTGGTCAAGGATGATGAGATTTCATTTCTCATTACGACTGAAGGCAATATGTGGGTCGGTGATTTCACCGGCAACACCGGGCTGCTGCGGTTTGTCGGCAAGTTGATGTCCGCGTTCTCAAAGGACAATCTTGAGTAGAGAGATCGTCATGGCTGATTCAGATGTCCTGCCTGGCGAAGACGGTGAACTGGACGATGTGCAGTTCCCGGAACAGGATTTTGCGGTCGAAGATATTGAGCTGGCCTATCGTCAGGCATTGGAAGCACTTGACGCTGCTGAGCGACAAGTCGGATCGGTCATGGTCGATTTTGTCGAACCCGCAACCGGCAGCGGTGTCGAGGAAGAATCTGTTTCGGATGGTTTTTCAATCGGTGTACAACTGGCCGAGGATCTGAAGTCCACGGCTGCTGCGGCAGAGGCATCCGGAAACACGGTGCTCGTGGAAGGATTGCGTCGTGTGTCGCCGCGTGAAGTTATCGAAGGTGCCGTGTTCGTAGGCGGTGACGTTGCACTCACGGCTCGAAAACTGGCATCGCTGATCGGACAGGATATCGACAATCGTGTGGCCGTGTCGCTCGTTGATTCACTCAATCAGTCGTATCAGCGTGAAAACCGGCCGTATGAAATTCGTCTGCACGAAGGCGGATATCAACTGGAGTTGCGTGAAGAATTCCAGGACGTCAGCACGCGTTCATTCGGCACCGGACCGCGAGACGTCAAACTGTCGCCTGAAACACTGGAGGTTCTGGCCTATGTGGCATGGAATCAGCCCGTGGAAAAGGAACAGGTTGAATCCATCGGCCGACAGAACTCGATGGCTCTGTTGCGACAGTTGCTGCGGCTGCAACTGGTTGAACTGCAGCGAAACGGAACAAAGCGTACCGATGTTTCGTACGTCACCACGGCAAAGTTTCTGAAACTGTTTGGACTCAAATCCCTTGCCGAACTTCCGACGGCGGACATTTTTTCGTTTAAGTAACAGACTTTGAGTTCCCTGCATCCCCCATCAGAAGACCCTCGCCGAGAATTTGCAGTGGATACAGTGCGCAGACTGCGCCACGAAGGCTTTGAGTCGCTGTGGGCTGGCGGCTGCGTTCGCGATCATGTACTCGGGAAGACGCCGAAGGACTACGATATCGCCAGCACGGCGACTCCGGATGATGTCATTCGAATCTTTGGCCGACGACGCACGGTTGCTGTCGGAGCCAGCTTTGGTGTCGTGATGGTGCTTGGTCCGGACAAAGCCGCAGGGCAAATCGAAGTCGCCACATTCCGCAGCGACGGTGCGTACCTCGATGGCCGACGCCCCAGCAGCGTCAGTTTCTGTCGCCCGGAAGAAGACGCCAAGCGCCGGGACTTCACGATCAACGGGATGTTTTTTGATCCCATCGAAGAGACTTTGATCGATTACGTCGGCGGACGCGACGATCTGGCGCTCGGCATTGTGCGGGCCATTGGCGATCCTGTTGCGAGATTTACCGAAGACAAACTTCGCATGCTGCGCGCCGTCCGGTTTACGGCGACATTTGGATTCGCCCTGGATGCAGCCACGGCCGCTGCCGTCCACGAGCTTCGTCAGCAGATTTGTCAGGTCAGCGAGGAACGGATTGCACAGGAACTGAAACGGATGCTGTCGCATTCGTCGCGCGAGCTGTCATTCCGATTACTGCATCACACCGGTTTACTGGTGGAGATCTTGCCGGAATTGTTTGACATCTCTCGTCATGCAGCAGACACAGCGGCTCTGATGACAATCGATCGACAGTTGCGGCATCTCAAATCGGAAGAATTTGAAACGGCATTCACTTTGATTCTGTGCCCGCTGCTTGACACAGGCGTCGAGAGAAAACCTGCCGCAGCGATCGAAGCTGTCTGCCGACGACTGAAACTGTCGAATGAGGAAACAGAGTGCGTCTGCTGGCTGGCGGAGTCGCTGGCAGTCCTCAACGACATTCGCAGCCGGCCGTTGCATGTTCGCAAGCCGTTGCTTGCTCATCCGCATGCCGAGCGGCTGCTTCAGATCGCCGCTGCGATTGCTGCTGCAGAAAATCGACCGGCTGCCGATGTTGAGTTCTGTCGTGAGTATTTATCGATGGTCAATCGCGAAGATCTTTCTCCTCCGCCGCTCGTCAACGGTCAGGATCTGATGGCACTCAATGTGCCTCAGGGGCCCGCATTCCGCGTCTTGCTGACCACAATTCGGAACGAGCAACTGGATGAGATTCTCACGACTCGCACCACAGCTCTGGAACGACTGAGTACTCTCATTGCTGAATCGCGGGGCGTCTGAACCAGCGGGCTTCCCTGGAATGCAGGTGACTGGCAGTTGAGTGTTCCTCAGCTTTCCGCCCTGTTCTGTGAATCCCGAAGAACCACGTTCGTCACCATTCACCTTACCCTGCCCCAGGAACGATCGCTCAAGGACTCTCGTCAGGCCGTCCAACGTCACTTCCAGACATGAGTATTGGGAACATCGCCACGTTCGACTTCGCGCTGTTTGACACGATGGTCACGACTGTGCGTGCGATGTAATATCTGTAGACTGATCGGACCAACTCTACAGGATCGTCTCATGATTGACAGATTTCCGCGAGCTTCTCGCTACAACCCAGAGTGGGTCATGGCCGGTGTCAGTGGCGCGGCCAATCCGCTGTGGATCACCGAATGGCTGGCTGAGGCGCTGGACCTGCGGCCTGGGATGCGTGTGCTGGATCTCGGTTGCGGGCGGGCATTGTCTTCAATCTTCCTTCATCGTGAATTCGGCGTCGAGGTTTGGGCGACCGACCTGTGGTTCAGTGCCTCCGAGAATCTGCAACGGATCAGAGATGCCGGTGCAGAAGCGGGCGTCTTCCCGATCCACGCGGATGCCAGGTCGTTGCCGTTTGCCGCTGAGTTTTTCGACGCCATTGTGTCCATCGATTCGTATTTCTATTTCGGGACCGACGACCTGTATCTGAACACGTTGGCCCGGTTCCTGAAGCCTGGGGGCCAACTCGGGATCGCCGGAGCCGGGCTCATTCGCGAGTTCGACGGTCAGGTTCCAGCCCACCTTGCTGCATGGTGGACCCCGGATCTGTGGTGCCTTCATTCAGCGGATTGGTGGCGGAGACATTGGGAACGCATGGGGATCGTGGATGTCGTTCAGGCCGACTCAATGGACGACGGTTGGAAATTCTGGCTGGAGTGGCTGAAGCTCGTGGCTCCTGACAACCAGTTGGAAATCGATGCGCTTTCCGAGGACGCTGGCAAACACATGGGATACGTCCGAGTCGTAGCCCGACGCCATGCGGAAGTAAATCTATCGGAGCCGGTTACGTCCGTCCCCACGCAATACCGCAAGCAACCGCTGCTCCGAGACCGGGGGTTAGAGAGCCTGCCCACCTGATGCGGCAAGTGCATTGAAAAGACTGCGAATTCAATCTGCAACCTCCTCTGGAGATGACAACGCTTGAGCAATTTCATCAAGGAGAAGTTCAAGATATCGGCTCCTCATGCGACTAACCGCAGTGCCGTGACTATATCTACCGCGACCGCATTGAGACGTGCGAGCCTTCGTAGCGATACCACTTGCGGGTGTTCGGCAACAGCAAATTCGGATTGATTCAGACGTGGCTCGCGGCGGAGGAACCGACCGGCATATCGATCGTCTTCAGTTGTGCGGCCCAAACCTGGAAGAAATCGGATTTCACGCAGCGTGACTTCTTTTAATCGAAGAACACGCCCAGCACGACCAGCGTCGATCCGCTTGCCGGGCTGTCAATCCTGTGGACCAGATGAATTTCGCCCGCTTTGTGCTTACCGTCGAGTTTATGCTCCGAGGGTGCATGCACATGGATCTTGATCAACAGGGCAGTAGAGGAACCAAGCGTCAGAATGGGCGGGTGCGGCAGCATTTCCGGATCGTTCAACACATTCGTCAGGCAGCTCTCGGCATTTGGGGAATTGCTTCCCGGCGAACTCCAGTGCCATGCGGCGGACTCCAGTGCCATGCACCTGCGCGTTTGTGTTCTCACATCTTGTGTAATCCGTTCACCAACAATTTCTCGCCAAACATGTCATTTAAGATTTCCACGTCCTCGACAGACATTTGCTTCGCGCCCTGGATTGCGAGCCGGCGCAAGTTTGGAAACGATTCAAGCGCCATGACGGATGAGGGCTTCAAGACATCGATCGTGAGAAGAACGTCGTTTAGAGAATCACGACTACTCAAAAGGGAATCCACAATCAACTTGTCGCATGCATCGTCCGCATATCGAAAACGCTGCAAATGCGGAAAGGCACGAATGAAAACTGGCAATCGTTCCCTTGGAAAGCAATCCACGAGTGATAGGGTAGTGAGGGAGGTTCGGTATAGAATCTGGCTGTCATTCGGTGCCGGGATTTCTTGATTGCAAAGGACAAGTTTCTCAAGAAGTGGCAGTCTTGAGAGACTCTTAAACGCGGATGGGGTTAGACGATCCGTGACAAACAGGCGACGAAGTGACTTCGCACTGTTAATCAAGCTCAAAATCGCATCGCTTGAAAGACCGGAATCAACCAGGGACAACTCTTCAATCGAATTGCCGCTGAATTTTGTGTGGGACGTGAAGCGACATTGACCGAACGACAGCCTCTTCAACTTTGGCGAAACATTCAGATTCAAGGAACCCTCAATTTCGCAATCGACAAGTTCACATTGCTCCAGTGACGCACTTTCAAGAATAGACTTGGCAACATCGTTCGATAAATCCGCCTGTTCCAGGTGGAGCTTTCGAATTTCATACGTCGCAATTAAATCCAGAAGCCATTCGGGTATTTTCCGATCCGACGCAGGCTTGATTTTCAGGATTTCCGGAATCCTGTCGGCACCAGCCTTTCTAAATCCAACCACAAAAGGTGTTCGTGTTGTATTGAGGACGTCAAGGTCACTGGATGGGACTAACTCACACAACTCCAGCCCGCGCTGAGCGTTGATTGAGTGCATGGCAGCACGCGACACAAAGATTCCAGCAACGAGGCTGATCGCAACCAGTCCCGAAAAGACCGAAAGTTTTATCGCCCGCCTGTTCACGCGATTTTCCTGAATAATGAATCCTAAGGATCGCCATGCACCCGGACGATGCACCCGGACATCTGGAACAGCGTCAGGTTCGCGAAGATTCTTTCCGGCGACTTTCACGATTCCGCTGGTTTCGGAGGCGCCTGGAGTACTACCACCGGATGTGTTTCGCTTTCCGTCTTGTAGCGGGCATCGTATTCATCCATCAGCATGGAGGGACAAACCTCGTGCTCGTTGCATGTCTTGCAGACGATCCGGATCAGGTCCGAGCCCGCCATTTTCAACTGATGAGTTTCGCACAGGTCGTAGAGTTGTTTAAGATGAGTGCAGACCATGTGAAGATTCCTTGTGAAGATTTTCGAAGGCCAGACTGCAACGCGGTCACCGTTTGTCCGTGGTTTTTGACCCGATCAACCGATCACAGTATACATTCTTTCCTGCTGGAACATCACGCGCAATACATGTCAAACTGGGGCGTCCGGGGCGTGTTTTCTGGTTTCGTAGTGTGCCGAAGGGTTGTCGGTTGAGGCTGTTGGCTTTGCTTCCGACGCCCCGGCATAGCAGGAATGAGTATGCCGTCTGTGCCGCGAACGCCGATAGCAACTGGCAGATACGCATTTTGGAGATGCCCGAAAGAATCGGTTGCCATGGATGGCGATTTGATTTCTGTTGAGGGGACTTCCAAATCGAGATGGTTGGCTGATCAGTCGTAACGCAGGATGCGACGCGACTGATTGGCTCCATTTCAGTCTGTTTCCGCAGTCGCTTCGAATCGAAGTCGGTGCGTCAGAATGGATTCTGATCCAAAGGAACACAACGACATGAAGTCGCCAGCTCTCTCACTCATCCGTGCGACCTGTTTCGTAGTCGCCCTTCCGATTTTCTTTGTGGATGTCCAGGCACAGTTGGTTCCCGGCACGGGAATGAAGCTGCAGCAGGTGGGCGACGACTTTGAAGATGAAAAGTGGCAATGGGTTCCGAATGGCTACAAAGCCAGCAAGGAACAGGATGAGCAAATTCGTACTCCGACCGGATTCTCCAACAACCAACGCTGGTTCGAAAGTCCCAAACGCGGCATGCCGGACCATATCGTGCGCGTGGCAACTCCAGAGGGCGGCATCCCCGGCAGCAAAGGCGCGCTGAAGATTCAGACTCTGAATTCGGGCGTTCCCGGCCGCAACAGCCCACAGATGGAACAGGACGATCTGGTGATGTCGTGTTCATCAAGGATCGGAGCGATTTCCGCAAGTCGCAATCCGAGCTGCACATGCCGCATCTTTCTGCCACCGTTCGACAAATGGGAAGATCGCTCCGGGACTCACTTTGGTTATCGCATCGATACGAAGACCACCATTACTGAGAGCAAAAAGAAGTTCCTGTTTTCAACCACGAGCAGGAAACAGGAAGAGTACTGGCCGGGTTACTTCATCGAATTCCACAGCAGTCATGACGGTCGCTTTCCGGAAGATGGGGCCATGCTGCTGATACGTGGCGACAATCTGGGCCATGAAGTCAAGAGCCTGAAGCTGACTCCCGGATGGTGGACGCTCGGAATGTCAGTGTCCGCCGACGGACGAGTCCACTTCTATGGCAAGCAGGGAGTGAGCGACATCACCGCCGCCGACCACCTGTATTCCAGTTTTCCATACGGTTACAAAGCCGAATACTTTGCGACGCATTTCTTTAACAGTTGCAATATGAACGATGGCAAAACCTGGTCAACACCCATCATCGTGGATGACCCGGCCGTGTTCTCAATGCGATAGTCGCTGCTGTGTCCCAAAGTTGACCTGCTGCCACGCGGCAGGTTGACGCACGTTGTGAGGAGCCTGTTCGAAAAATCTGAAGCGATCGTACCATAGTAACTCCTCCACTATGTGACGACCCGATGTTCCGGGGCTGGTATGTTCAAACATGCCAGCCCCGGTTCGATTTGAACGCCTGTTGATTTGCTCGTATAGACAGTAGTGCGATGTTGTTTTCTAACCACGAAAAGCCACAAAAGCCCCAGCGCGGGGTTTACCAGCAACCCATTGATTTAACCCAAGACTCCGAAGCACAGAAGACAGAAAAATTGGTGACAGAAAAATGAATCCTGGCGCGGACTTTGCCAGCAACCCAAGAGGTTCCGTCCACGGATGAAACACCGATCCCACACTCGACTTCTTTCATCCGCAGTCCGGCCCTGCCATCCGCAGGAAGCCCTTCAAAGCCGTTTCCCTGCGGATGGCAGAGCCGAACTGCGGATGAAGAACCAGCATGTTCGGCGTCGGGTTGGTAGCTTCCCAGTTGTCGCTCCGACCGGGACAAGTCGGCGGAAGCGTTGTC
>JAYTAK010000625.1:0-8551 GCA_043737515.1 Candidatus Kuenenia sp.
GATCGCAGTCGGCATCCGAGGTTTGCGATTGGAGAATCTTCGACCCCGCTCGCCGATCGCACATTGGCGCAGATGGTGGTTCGTTATGGACTTCCGGAACTGCGGCCGTTGTGTCACTGGGGATCATGGAAGCGTGAGTATGCTCAGGTATTGTGCGGCAAGAAGCGGGGGTTCAGTTACTTTGATCAGACGGGGAATGACGATCTGCATCCGGGGAACTTTGACGCGAAAAGATTGCTCGTGTCGGCCAGCGTCGATGACGAGCATTCCGACACGCACTGGCTCCGGAGCGACGTCGATCAGTTTCTATTCGAACTGGCCCGGTCGTCCGGAGTCATCACATTTCAGCAATGTCAGTATGTGTTGAGCCAGCACGACGACCAATGGACGCTTGAGGGGACAGCGGCAGGTACCGCAGGCCCGGCGCTCCGCCGACGTGAATTCGCTTCCAGCCAACAATCCATCAACATCCAGGCTTCCTTTCTGATCGACGCTACTGGCTCACCGAACGGCGTACTGAAGTTTTTGAACGTCCCTGATCACACGCATCTGCTGAAGACAAATTCGCGATCGATCTTCGCACACTTTGAATCGGCGGCAACATGCGAACGACTGCTGCTGGACAGCTCGATCGACATCGCACCGTTCCCGTATAGCTGCGATGACGCCGCCGTGCATCAGGTGCTGCCGGATGGCTGGATGTGGCAACTGCGTTTCGATGACGATTCACTGAGCGCTGGTTTCATGATTGATGAACGTCCGGAGGCAAATCGAGTCCCACAGAAATTCGCAACGCCGACTGAGGAATGGAGCTGGCGAATTGCGAGATCACCGTTTCTGTCGCGGCAGTTCCGGAAGTCAAAAATCATCAGGCCCGAGTCCGGGCTTCAGAGCACCAAACGCATACAGAGACTCGCGGGGCAGGGGGCTGGTCGCAACTGGGCGGCGATCACAAACACGGTGGGCTTCATCGACCCGTTGCACAGCACCGGGATCGCTCATTCGCTGTTCAGCATTTCGCGTCTGGCCGATATTCTGATTACGAAGGACGATATTCCGGAACGCGAACAACGCCTGCGAGAATACTCCGATTCGCTGATTGAAGAGATTCGATTTGTCGATGAGTTGGTCGAAGGCTGCTACGAAGCGATTCCCCAGTTTCAACTCTGGTGTCAGTGGGGCATGCTCTACTTCGCGGCAGCAACCAGTATGGAGCAGACTCCGGCGGCAAAGATCGGCGATGTCAGTTTTCTGCGAGCGAACGATGCGGAGTTTCGTTCGATACTGTGCGAGGCCCGGCAACGATTGGGCGTTGCGCGTCGCGGAGCGCCAGAATCAGAGTTCGCCGAATGGCTGAAATCCGCGATTGGGCCGTGGAATCAGGTCGGATTATTCGATGACTCATGCAATAATCTGTATTCCAGAACTGCGGCACCGGCGGATGCGTGGTGATGCGATGACAAACTTTGATAGCAATCCGTATTCGCCCCCGACTGACGATCAGCACGCAAAGCCTGGCACGACGCATTACGAGTTTCAGTTCACAGCCAAGGGCATCCGCGGCCGAACGGGTTTGCAACTCCCGAAGAATTGTCTCGTGACAGGAAGTACGGATGATTTAATGCCGTATCCCGTTCGCTTGATGTGGATGCCACTGTTTTCCAGAGTCATCGTGTGGGGCGTTCCTTTATTTTTTCTGATTGGCACATCAGATAACCTGAAACTCTTTCAAGAGATCGAGTGGTTTCGCATCGCATGGTCAAGTGTTCTTGCGATTGCAATGTTTGGGCCGATGATGATGACTCAAAATGGTGTCATTAACACGTATGTTTCGGATGCCGTGTGTCGAGGTCTGCGGAAGCGAATCTGGACAGCAGCAATCGCGGCACTCGCAGGGGTTGGAGTCGGCAGCGTTTTGAGCCTGTTGGTACTTCAGGCGCGATCGGAATCGAATCCAATGGCAATACTGATCGTCGCCTCCGTCATGGCGGCACTCTTCGCGTGCGGTTGGCATTGGATCTACAGCAAGAAATCGCGGACCGATTTATGGGGAACGAAGCTCAGAGTTGTCAGCTACCAATCAGGCCAATTTGAAATCACAGGGTTCGCACCTCAGTACCTGGATGCGTTACGAAAACACCGCAGCGAATCCGACTTGTGATTTCTGAACCTTGGACATTCTTGTCCGAGATATGACCGAACGACACGCCTTGGTGGCTGGATTCCATTGCACGGAAGGTTCAACTTCGCTGACCCTGCCGAACTCTATGTGTCGTGATTTCCCAAAACGTCACTGGATTTGAATAGTCTTTTAGGATCTGTCTTCAGGCCCAACGGGCTGGTCCTATGTCAGCCTGGGGCAACGCCCCAGGTTTCGTTCAAATCAATCTTCACATAGCCCCAACGGGGCGATCCTAACTTGATATTCGTCTTAGTGCCGCCCCTTTGGGGCTCAATAACTCACTGGTGTTTCTTTCCTGGGGCGATGCCCCAGGCTGACATAGCGCCGGCCCTTTGGGCCTGAATGCATGCTGCAAACTCGTTTTTCCTGACTGCACATAGAAGCCGGTAGTGTCAGGACATTCGAAGGCGTCGTTGACCCGTGCTTGAGTGATCACTGAACATTTGAACCCATTGTCACACAGCATATCCCCTCTAAATGGCAAAACCTGCGCTTTGGTGATACGAATACTGAACATGCGGCCAGATTTAGTTTCGGGATGAGCGAAATCAAAACGTTTCGCTGGACATGAAAACACGATAACCAGACAATTGGGGCTTCCAATGGGAACGTTCGGGAGCGTCAACCGTGAGCAGTGTGCGTCGCGGATCCTGTCTGAAAACCTTTCTACCAGACGCTCCATTCCTGTTTGCGGCAGTTCTTAATGTTTACTCGCGATGAGATGCTGAGCCATTTGAAGGCTCAGCGGCCGATTGCGGCTCCCTCAATGCTCAAGTGTGACTTCGGCAATCTTCACCGTGAAATCGAACTCCTCGATTCTGCGGAAGCGTTGCTGTTGCACTTGGACGTCATGGACGGGCATTTCGTACCCAATCTTTCTTACGGACCGATGGTGATTGAACGGCTGCGGCCGCTCACAAACACGCCGTTTGACGCCCATTTGATGATTTCTGAGCCAGCTCGATACCTGGACGAATACATCAAGGCCGGCTGCGAAGCGATCACGTTCCATCTGGAAGCTGTCTCGGAACCGGTTTCATTGCTGCGGGAAATTCGCCGCAAAGGGGTGGTCGCCGGACTTGCGATCAATCCGGGCACTCCGTTTACTGCTGCTGAGCCATTTCTCAGGGAATGCGATCTGTTTCTGGTGATGAGCGTGCATCCGGGGTTTGGCGGCCAGAAGTTTATTCCTGATGTCGTCAGCAAGATCCGGGATGCCCGGTCACTGGCTGGTGATGACCTGATTATTTCTGTCGATGGGGGCATTGGCCGATCGACGATCGCTCAATGTGCTCAGGCTGGCTGCGATGTTTTTGTCGCGGGCAGTTCCGTTTTTGATGAACCTTGTTACACCACGGCGATTGCCGAACTTCAACAGATCGCGCGCGGAACGCGGTCGGGTTGCTGAGGAACGAAATTTTATGTCTACGGTTGTTTTGATTCGAGCGGGCTGCACGGACTATGATGATCAGCATCGGGTTCTGGGCACGCTGGATATGCCTGTGAATCAACGCGGTCACGAACAGATTCGCGAGATCATCAGCCAGCTTCAGGCCAGCGGCATCAAAGTTGAAGCGGTTCTGACATCGCCGGATGATCCGGCCGCAGGGACTGCGCACGCCGTCGCAGCAACGCAGGCTGGAGCGAAGGTTAAGGAACTGGATGAGCTGAAAAACGTCAATCAGGGCCTGTGGCAGGGGTTGCCGGAGTCTGATATCCGCAAGAGATTTCCCCGCCTATTTCGATCCGCCAAAGAGGATTCCACGGAAATCTGTCCGCCGGAAGGTGAGACACTTTCTGATGCGTGTCAGCGTCTGGAACGAGTCCTGATGAAGGCTCTCCGGAAGTACAAGGCGTTTGCCATCGTGGCTCCAGAGCCGCTGGCAACCGTCATTCGCTGCACTCTTCAGCATCGTCGGCCCAGTAAAGCGGCATGTTTGTGTGGCGAAGAGTCCAAAGATCTGATACAGATTATCCAGTGCAACACCTTTGAATCCGCCAGCTTCATGGTCGGGGAAGACAGTTCCATCTGCGATTCCGTACAGATTGTGGGTAGCAGGGAGAATGCTTAATGAGCACAGTCGAAAACACTGAGACATCGACGAGGCCAGTTGTGAAGCAACCAAAACGCGGAGTCCCTGAGGGTCTGTGGCTGCGTTGCGACGGTTGCAGTGCGACCGTCTTTCGCAAGCAGGTTGAGCAGAATCTGAACATCTGCCCGGAATGTGAACACCATTTTTACGTTCCGACGGCGATGCGGATTCGTCAGTTGCTGGACCCGGACAGTTTCGAAGAATGGTACGCCGAAATGACGTCCGGCGACCCTTTGGAATTCACGGACCGCAAGAGCTACAAAGAACGTATTCTCGACGAACAGAAGAAGACGGGCATGAAGGACGCCTGTACCGTGGGACGCGGTTACATGCGAGGTCGTCCGCTGGTGTTTGCCATGACCGATTCTGCGTTCATCATGGGCAGCATGGGTTCTGTGGTCGGTGAAAAGCTGACGCGGGCGGTGGAGAAAGCCACTGAACTGTCGTTGCCGCTGATCATTATCAGCGGTTCGGGCGGCGGGGCCAGAATGCACGAAGGCATCGTGTCGCTGATGCAGATGGGCAAAGTCTCTGCCGCACTGGCACGTTTTCGTCGTGCCAACGGGTTGTTCATTTCGGTGATGACCGATCCGACGATGGGTGGAGTTGCTGCGAGCTTTGCTTCGCTGGGTGATATCATCATCGCCGAACCTCGTGCTCTGGTCGGTTTCGCCGGCCCGCGCGTCGTGCAGGCGACGTGCAAGATTGATCTGCCGGACGGATTCCAGACCAGCGAGTTTCTGTTGAAACACGGTTTCGTGGATCGCATCGTGCATCGTTCCGAGATGCGTTCGGAACTGGCGCGGTTAATCGACTACGGCGGCGGGTAAGTCTGGCGAGCGGCAGGTGTCAACCTGCCGGTACATTGCGATTCGTTAGCACTGAACACTGCCCGAGTCGCGTTGTACCGGCAAGCGGCAGGTGTCAACCTGCCGGTACGTTGCGATTCGTTAACATTGAACACTGGTTGAGTCGCAGATGTACCGGTGGGCTCACGCCACACCGCTCACCAGTTCAGTTGGTTATCACCGTTCGAGGAGGCTCAGCGAATGCCTCGCACTACCGACGATTTGCACTACGACTGGTTCTGGTTCGTCACAATGACGACGTACGGTTCGTGGCTTCCAGGTGACGGTCGTGGGTCAATTGGTACATTTCACGATCAGAACAAAAACAAGCTTGAGCAAAATCAGTTCGGGCAACCGATGTACGATTCTTCTGATGCCTTGCGACACTATGCAGAAGGCCAGATGAAAGGTGAAGAACTTCGGCTGAATCTTGAGCAGGCTCGCGTGCTGCTGACGCAGTTTCGCTGCACTTCTTCAATCAGAAAATGGCGACTTTTGGCGGTCGCGATTATGGCGAATCATATTCATCTGTTGGTGAATGTTCACAGCGATCCCGAACCAGAAACAATCAAACGAGACTTCAAGAGTTACGCCAGCCGCGAACTCAACGTCCAGTGGGGCGAACCAAATTCAAAAACATGGTGGACGGCGTCCGCATCGGCGCGAAAACTCGACACCGACAATTCCGTGATCGGCGCGATCCAATACATCTGCGATCAGGAATTCCCGCTGCTGATCTGGACAATGGAACGCGGCATCATCGTTCCACCACCAATCAATCACCGGTGAGCGGCAGGTGTCAGCCTGTCGGTACGTTGCGATTCATGCGGCTCGTAGACTGGCGAAGTCGCAATTGTACCGGTGGGCTGACGCCACACCGCTCACCTGTTGTTCTTCCCGCCTACTTCTTCTTCAGCGACTGCATGTACTCCACGACATCCGCGAGTTCCTGAGTCGTCATGGTCTTCTGCAGGTCAGCCGGCATCATGCTGATCTTTTGCTTGACCAGTTCTTCGACGTCCGGTTTCTTGAAGGTTCGCACCAGAGCATCGTCGTCTTTAATGCTGACTTCGTCGATGTTGAAGGGCTACCGGGGACACAGCACTATTGCATCGAGCGGCATCGGGGAATCGAGTTTCCTGATGACGGCCATGCGGAAAATGCCCCTCGTGACTTCAGAGCCGCGACCTGGAGGCATCGAATTCTTTAAATTGAAATGGAATGCTTGCTGTTTTCGCACGCCGATTGACAGCAATGCCGTGTTGGAAAGACAAAGCGGCGACAAGTCGCCGCACTCCAAAGGAATGTCGCTTGTCTCAGGATTTGAACGCGGCGAATGTTGATCTCGCAGGGCCGAACCACGATAAAGCACTCCTGCGGCTTGGTCCATCACTCGCATTTGCGGAATCGGCAAGATCACAGCAAGATCACAGCAAGATCACAGCAGGAGAACGGGCGTTGAGCGACAATTGGGATTCTCGAGAAGTGATTACTGTCCAGGGCGTGATCCGGCCAGATGCGATGGGCGTGACGTATCCGCACGAGCACTTGTTTCTCGATGCGATGGACCACTACAGCAGTTACGGCTATCAACTTGTTATTGATGATGAAGATGTGATGGCTCAGGAGATAAAGGAGTTCACTTCCCGCGGCGGGCGGACGATCTGCGATGTCACGCTCGATGAGATCGGTCGCGATCCGGAACGGCTGGTGCGGTTTTCGCAGCGGACAGGAATTAACGTCGTCATGGGCTGTGGCTGGTATCGCGATTTCGGGTATCCGCCGATCGTCGCAGAAAAGACCAGCCGCGAACTGGCAGAGGTCCTGGTGAAGGAGATCGAAATCGGCGTCGGCAACACTGGAATTCGGGCCGGGTTCATCGGAGAGATCGGCACCGGTCGCCACCATGTGAGTCCCGCCGAAGAACGCGTCTTTCGAGCGGCCGCGTTGGCTCAGGCGCGCACCGGCGTTGTGATTTCAACGCACACGACTCGCTGGGGAACGCTGGCGATGGAACAGATGGCGATGCTGGAGGAGTTCGGCGCGGACCTGTCGCGAGTGATCATCGGGCATCTGGGCGATCGTGTCGGTGTGAAGAATCTGCTGCCCATCGCTGCCCGAGGTGTTTACATGGAAGTCGATAACATCGGCTACCTCGACTATCAGCCGGAGTATGTCCGCGCGGACAACGTGGCGGCCCTGGTGAAGGAAGGTTTCGTGGATCGCGTGCTGCTGTCGGAAGACATCTGCATGCTGAATCATCTCAAATACACGGGCGGAAAGGGCTACGGATATCTGCTGGAGGTCTTTGTGGCGCTGCTGCGAGAGCGCGGCGTGTCCGACGAACAGATTCACCAGATGATGGTGGTCAATCCGGCGAATGCCTTTTCGCGGAGACGTCGCGATAGTTGCAATTCGTAGGGTGTGCCCAGCGGAGCGCAGGCACACCGATTCACTGTTGGAATGGGCTCGTTTAACCGCGTGCCCAACGGGCCGCGATTGTTCTATTTGAAGTTTTGTATTTGAGATTTGAAATTCGAAGCGCGGAGCGTTGCCCACGCGGTTAAACGAATGTGCCATCCTCAAGCGCACGGTATAAGCAGACAAAATGTTCGAACAATTCGGCATTCATCCGATCATCAACGCCGTCGGTTATGCGACGCGCGTGAGCGGCAGTTGCCCGCATCCGGAAGTCGTCGCCGCGATGAACGCCGCCAGTTCCCGGTATTTCGAAATCGACGATCTGCTGACTGCGGCAAGTGGACTCATCGCGCGATGCACGGGAGCGGAAGCCGGAATTGTGACGTGCGGAGCCGGTGCGGCGCTGACACTGGCGGCGGCCGCTTGTCTTGCCGGAAATCAGCCGGAGATCATGGATCAACTGCCGGAAGTTTCCGCTTGTCCTCGCAACGAGATCATCTTTCCGATTCCCGGACCGTTCGACTACGACCATGCGATTCGACTGTCCGGGGCAAAGCTGGTGCTGATCGACTATCGAGCCGACGATGCGTTGCGGCAAATCGAACAGGCGATCACTCCGAAAACGGCGGCGATCGGGTTTGTGTGGCTGCGAATCGACGAACGACCTGTCCTCACGGCGCTGGCCGAGCTGGCTCACCGCCACGGACTTCCAGTGATCGTCGATGCGGCCTGCGCTCTGCCGCCGATGCAGAACCTGGCAGACTTCAGTCGAAGCGGGGCGGATCTGGTCGCCTACAGCGGCGGCAAGCATCTCGGCGGTCCTCAGGCTTCGGGAATCCTGTGTGGTCGCGCGGATCTGATTCGCAGCGCCTGGGTTCAGATGGTTGACATGGATGTGCGCGAAGGCACGTGGTCGCTGCAGCACTGGATCGCCAATGGCTGGCTCTCGCGACCGCCGAGACACGGCATTGGCCGGTCGATGAAAGTCAGCAAGGAATCCATCGTCG
>JAYTAK010000626.1:0-1552 GCA_043737515.1 Candidatus Kuenenia sp.
CCATCAACGTCTTCCAGCCGCCGGATGCTGTGTGGCTTGGCGGCCAGTTGTTGCTCGGCCCGTTCCGTCATGCCGCCGGAATCTGTGACGTACATGCGACCTTTCTCGTCGCGGGCCACGGCAATTGGGCGTCCGACAAGCGAAGGATCAGCGGCGAGTACCACTTCAAATCCATTGGGGATCTGCAAAGTCCTCACACCGATGACTGTCTCGCCCGCATGAACGCTGTGAGACAGCAGAATTCCACCGAACAGGAGCGTAAGAATGGGTTTCATAGAGATATCCTTCAGAGATTCAGTGGTGACCGCAGCCCCAGGAATATAACAAATCGTCGCCGATCGTCGAATCGTCCGATGTCAGGGAAAAGGGGTGACGTCAGCTTGAGGTTCAACAAAGTGCTGACATACTGCGGTCAAACCTGCGGTGAAGTGGCTGTTTTGATCGGCCCGGCGCAGGGAGATCGTACTTCTGCAAATGATTCTGCGACCATGTCCAGTCTTGAAATCGTCCTGCACCCGCATCCGGCACTCCGCTGGAAATCCAAAGAAGTTTCGCGGATCGACGCCGAACTCCGCGCCATGGTGGAGGAGATGTTCGCGTTGATGTATGCCTCGCGGGGAATCGGCCTTGCCGCAAACCAGGTAGGACTGCCGTATCGACTTTTTGTGATCAATCCGAGCGGGGACAAAGACGACAAAGACCAGGAATTTGTCTTTATCAATCCTCAGATCACACGCAGGAATGGCAGTGAGACCGATGAAGAAGGCTGTCTGAGTCTCCCAGAAGTTTTTGGTCCGGTCACGCGTGCGGCAAAAATCATTGTGGATGCTTTTGATCTGGACGGTCAACAATTTGAACTGGAGCTGGAAGATCTGCCGGCCCGTGTGGTGCAGCATGAATACGATCATGTCGAAGGCATCATGTTTACAGATCGCGTGCCCCCAGCGGCGCTGCAAAAGATTCAGCCACTGATCGCCGATTATGAATCGCAATTCCGCAATCGTCAGAAAGAGGGGTTGATTCCGCCCGACGAACAACTGAAAGCCAGACTGCGGGAACTGGAAAAGGCCAGAACGCTTTAACTGCTGCTCATCGTTTTAATATTTCCGCGTGGGGTAAGCTTCCAGTTTGCCTTCACCCAGTGAAAACCCAGCGCGGGCTTCGCCCGCAACCCATTGGCTAATGGCGGGACTCAGAAACACAGAAGACAAAAAAATTGGTGACAGAAAAATGGGAGCAAGAAATATTTTCACTCTGTTCAGCAAGCGTTGAGAGTTTGGTTTTCCTGAGAAGAATTCTATCACGGCTGACTCATCAGACGTTGTTGCCGTTGATTCCAATGGAAATCGAGCGCCCCCTGCGGCTGCACGCCTTGCCATTCCCCGGCAAAGACAACGCTTCCGCCGACTTGTCCCGGTCGGAGCGACAACTGGGAAGCTACCAACCCGACGCCTAACATGCTGGTTCTTCATCCGCAGTTCGGCTCTGCCATCCGCAGGACAACGGCCTTGAAGGGTTTCCTGCGGATGGCAAGGCCGGACTGCGGATGAAA
>JAYTAK010000627.1:0-8539 GCA_043737515.1 Candidatus Kuenenia sp.
GCGGTCTCTTCGTCGATGTCGGCGGCGAGCAATTCCGCATGGCGTGGTTTCGTGCCGCCATTACCGCAGACGTAAAGGTTGTATCCGTTCTCCGTCGCAATCAACCCGACATCTTTGCTCTGCGCCTCCGCACATTCGCGCGTGCAACCGGAAACGGCCATCTTCACTTTATGCGGTGAACGAACGCCCTTGTAGCGGTGCTCGATGCGAACTGCGAACCCGACCGAATCCTGGACTCCGTAACGACACCAGGTAGTCCCGACGCAGCTCTTCACTGTGCGCAGTGACTTTCCGTAGGCATGACCGCTTTCGAAACCCGCTTCGATCAGTTCTTCCCAGATCGATGGCAGGTCCTGCACTTTCGCCCCGAACAAGTCAACTCGCTGCCCACCCGTGATCTTCGTATAGAGGTTATATTTGCGAGCCACAACGCCCAGTACAATCAGCTTCTCGGGAGTGATCTCACCACCTGGAACACGCGGCACAACCGAATAGGTGCCGTCGCGCTGAATGTTGGCAAGAAAGCGGTCGTTGCTGTCCTGCAGAGTCTGATGTTCGGGCTTCAGGATGTAATCATTCCAAAGCCCTGCGAGGATTGAAGCGACAGTCGGCTTGCAGATTTCACACCCCTGACCGCCGCGTCCGCTGTGGTGCAGAACGTCTGCAAACGACTTCAACTGCTTCGCCTTGATGATTGCAAAAAGCTCTGTGCGTGAATAAGCAAAATGTTCGCACAGATGGTTGTTCACAACCTTGCCGGCCGCTTTCATTCGCGCCTGGAACAGGTCAGTCACAAGCCCCATGCAACCGCCGCAGCCAGTGCCAGCCCGCGTACATGATTTGACGGCCGCCACGGATTCCAGATTCTGTTCATCAATCGCCGAACAGATCGCAGCCTTGGTGACGTTGTTGCAGGAACAGACCTGAGCCGAATCGGGCATGGAATCAGCGCCACCCAGTGCCGACGCGCCTTTGGAACTTCCCATGATCAACTCATGCGGAGCACAGGGAAGCGGGGCACCTGTCTTTGCGAAGACGGACAGCGAACCGTAATCTGCCGCATCACCAACCAGGATTCCGCCCAGCAATCGCTTGCCATCCAGCGAGAACAGCAGTCTCTTATAGACCCCGGAAAACGGGTCTTCCCATGTGAGGCTGTGCGAAATGTCCGACCCCGCCTCGTAGTTTCCGAAACTGGCGACATCGATGCCCATCAATTTCAGTTTGGTGGAAAGGTCGGTGCCCTCAAATGTACGATCGTCACCGCAGAAGTTCGCGGCCACCGTTTCCGCCATGGCGTAACCGGGGGCCACCAGCCCGTAGATCATGCCACCGTGCAAAGCGCATTCGCCGATGGCAAAGACATTCGGATCGCTGGTCTGCAATCGATCGTTGACGAGAATTCCACCTCGTTCACCCAGTTGCAGGCCCGACTCTTTCGCAAGATCGTCGCGAGGTCGAATTCCGGCGGAGACGATCAGCATATCACAGTCCAGCGAGGTGCCATCATTGAACTCGATTCGCTGAATTCTGCCTTCGCCGTGAACTGTTTTTGACGACTTATTCAGATGAACATGAACTCCGATATTGCGAATCTTCTGCAGTAATGTTTTTGAACCCGTTTCATCAAGCTGCCGCGGCATCAGGCGCGGGGCAAACTCAATCACATGCGTTTCCAAACCCAGATCGAATGCGGCCTTGGCCGCTTCCAGTCCCAGCAATCCCCCGCCGATCACGGCGCAGGTTCTGGCTTTCTTCGCATAGCTGATGATGTGTTCCAGATCTTCGATTGTGCGATAGACAAAGACACCCTGCTTCTGGATGCCAGGCACGGGCGGCACGAACGGAAATGATCCGGTGGCCATGATCAGCTTGTCGTAGTTGAGCTGCACGCCTTTCATCGATCGCACAGATTTTCGTTCGCAATCAATCTGAATCGCACGATCGCCGATGTGCAGTTCAATGCCGACGAATTCGTACCATTCCTTACGAGCCAGCATCAGCTTTTCAGCGTCGCGATGAGCAAAAAAATTGGTCAGACCTACGCGATCATAAGCCGCTCGTGATTCTTCGCAGAACGTCACAATCCGGAACCGGCGGTTGATGTCAGCCGCGACCAGTTTTTCGCAGAAACGCAGTCCAACCATGCCGTTGCCGACCACGACAATGGTTTCGCAGCACCGCTCACGATCGAGATCATTGACCGTTGATTGTACAGGCAGTGATGCAGTCGATGTCTTAGTGAGCGAACTCGATTCAGAGCGATGTGAGGTTGTCACCATAGGAAAGTTTTCAACAGAGTTTTCTGAATCACACGAGTGAACTCTACTCCGCGCGATGATGAGTGAAACAATTGGCGAGCGGCATGCGTCAGCTTGCCGGTACAAAAACGAGGTACCGGAGGGCTCACGCCGCTCCGCTCGCCGGACTCATTTCCGACCGCGCCGGGTATAGTCACCTACATCACCGCCGACGGCTCGCCGATGACAGCCGCTTCATCACGCGTGGCTGGAGCGAACGCGGTCACACCGAAACTCAGGAACGCACACGCGGTCACGGCCATGCCAAGGAACAGGATTGCGCTGGGCCACGAGACGCCTTGAATTTTGAACAGAAACCCTGCAGCCACAGCTCCCAGATTTCCGCCGGCACCGACAATTCCGGACACGGCACCCAAACCCTTTCGATTCAGGAATGGCACAACTCCGAATGTTGCGCCGCAAGCCATCTGCGTGCTGATACTGAGCAACACCATCGCAGCGACGGCTGTGGGCACGGTGCCCATGCGAGAAAACACCATCAACGCGCTGCCGCAGCCCAGCAGCGAAAAGAACAACCAGCGAACTCGACCGGCAAGCTCATCCCTTGCGCCGAATCGGTCCGATAACCAGCCACCCAATGTTCGGGCAAACAGATTGGTCCCGCCAAACAGGGCCACCAGCATGCCGGCATATTTTGTCGCAGTGAGCGTATCCATCGTGCGAAAGACATCGAAGTGATCGACGTAGTACAGTACCAGAAAATTCTGCATCGTCAATTCGGTACCAAAGCACGCTGCGTAAGCGATGAACAAAACCCACACCCGCGGATCGCGACCCACGGTGAGAAGACTTACGCCGCCGGAACTTTTCCTGATCGTCACGCCATCGGGAAGATCCTGTGTCAGTCGATAGTAGGCATACGCCATCAACCAGCACATCAGTCCGACGGCCACCATGCACAGCCGCCATCCAACGGCTTGCGAAAATCCCAGCAACATGAATCCCGACAACATGAACGGGATCGCGATCTGTGTCGCACCTCCGCCGAAATTTCCCCAGCCGGCGGTGGTCGCGTTCGCCATACCCACGGCCTTCGATGAGAACATGACTGACGTGTGATACTGCGTGATGACAAATCCCGCGCCGATAATGCCGATCAGCGTCCGCAGAACCAGAAAACTTGTAAAGTCATGCGCCAGACCAATCCCCATGACTGGAATTGCTCCGACAATCAGCAGAGCTGCATAAGCTTTTCGCGGTCCAAACCTGTCACACACATACCCAATGATCAGCCGTGCAATGATCGTGATGGACACAGATCCAATCAGACACCAGGCAATCTGATCTTTTGTGAGATTCAGTTCTTCACGAATGATGGGCATCAACGGAGCGACACCAAACCAGGCAAAGAAGCACAAAAAAAAGGCGAGCCATGCCATATGAAAGGCCCGCATCGAAGCTGTTCTTAGATTCAAAAGATCGATGCGATCGGCTGGTCCTGTCATGTCCACGACTCATTTCCCTGATTGATGTACGATGAATTCAGAAAGCAATTCTCATTGAAGCCAACGCACGGCATTGCAGGTTCCATGCCAATCAAGCTTTCGTTTAACCGCGTGGGCAACGCCCCGCGCGCTGGGAATGCATTCGGTCGGCCCCTGCGAGCGCGGCCCGCTGGGCACGCGGTTAAACGAGCCAACATGGGACACTTCGAACGTGACTCAGTTCAGTGGCTCGACACTCGGTGGCGAGCATTCCCGCCACACCGTGTCGGGGCACTTTGCACGGTTGCCTCTGTGGACTTGTTATTTCCCGCGTTGTCACGAAAATGATTGCTCTGTGACGATCATATGACAAAGCCAAAGTAGGCGTCACTCTCCGAGTGACGGAGCCAGAAAACGCGAGCATCTTCTGGCGAGGCTGCATCACTCAGAGAGTGATGGCTACTTTTGTCAGAAGCATTGCCGGGGTTGCTCGGCGTCGTGGCATGAATTCATCTTTATAGAGACTCAACAGCATTATGAAGATCACTCGGATCGAGGCCATTCCCGTTTGCGTTCCGCTCAAGACGGGAATGACGGCAAAGACGGCCCACGGCGAACACGCGACATCGCCTTTTGTCATTGTTCGCGTGCATACCGATCAAGGCCTGACGGGGCTCGGTGAAGCCACGGTCACGGCCTTGTGGAGCGGAGAGACTCAGGCCACGGCGATGGCTGTGATTCGCGACTGCATCGAGCCCGCGCTGCTGGGGCGTGATCCGCGTGACATCACCGCAATTCGCCGTGCGATGGAGTTCGCGGTCAAGCTCAATCCGTTCACTCGGGCAGCGGTAGAAATCGCGATGTGGGATATCGCCGGAAAGGCAGTCGGGCTGCCTGTCTATCAACTGCTCGGCGGTAAGGTGCGCGATCGAATCCGCATCAAGCTGGTCGTCTGGGCTCGTGATATCGCCGGATCTCGGCTGATGGCCGAACAGCATCTGGCTCTCGGAGTGACGTGCGTCAAGGTGAAGACGGGACTGGATCCTGTCACCGACATTGCTCGGGTGAGGGCTGTTCGTGAAGTCTGCGGTCCCGACATTCCGGTAACAATTGATTCGAACTGCGGATGGACCATTCAGCAGGCGCACTACTGTCTTCGCGAACTTCAGGATGTGAATCTGCTGCTGGCCGAGCAACCGATTCCACCCGGTGACCATGCGGCCATGGCTGAACTCAGGCGAGCGATATCGACACCTTTAATGGCCGACGAAAGCATCTTCACGCTGCAGGATGCATGGCTCCTTGCAAGTCACCGCGCGGTGGATGTGTTCAGCATTTATCCAGGGAAGCATGGAGGGATCGCAGCGACGAGCGATATCGTGGCGATCGCGCGAGCTGCCGGGCTGCGCTGCACGATCGGCAGCAATCTGGAACTTGGAGTCGGCACAGCGGCGATGCTGCATGTGGCTGCCGCGTTTCCTGAAGTCGATGTTGATGCGTTTCCGGCTGACACGATCGGGCCGCTGTATCATGACACTGATTTGCTTACGGTGCCGTTGAATCTGGGGCCTCCGTCGGCAGTGGTGCCCGATGGTCCGGGGCTGGGCGTTGAACTGGATGAGAAACTTCTGCAGCGATATCGAGTCGATCGGTGAACGCAGTTCAGGCCCGGTAGGGCCGACACAACCTCTGCCGGGGTCGTGAGGCCAATGGTACTTGGTTTAAAGTAGGCGTCACTCTCCGAGTGACGAAATGCGATTGGTGTGGCGGCCTGGAACATTCGTCACTCAGAGAGTGACGGCTACTTTGGTCTAACCCAAGGGCCATTGACCGTAAAACACGAATCCGGCCTTTCAGGATTTTACAAGTTCACAAATCGCAAATTCACTATTAGCACATTCAGCGAAGGATCACGTTATGCCGCAGCCGCCGGACCGCGACGCCTCTGACAATTCTTCGACACGAGACGACCCGCAGAGACTCAATCCGTACGCCGTTATCGGGTCGGAGTTCGACGTTGCGACAGCCGCGTCCTCGACGATGACCAAAGCTCGCTTCAAAGTGCTGGGTGTACTCTGTTTGCTGTCCGGAGTTCTCTATCTGGATCGCATCTGCATTTCGGCGGCGGTTGATTCGATTCAGGCCGATCTGAAGATCTCGAATACGCAGACCAGCTATTTCCTGATGGCGTTTACCCTGGCCTACGGACTGTTTGAAATTCCCACCGGGCGTTGGGGCGATCGTTTGGGGGCTCGACGAGTCCTCACGAGGATTTCTCTGTGGTGGTCGGCGTTCACGGCGCTGACGGGAGCCTGTACGGGGTTGTGGATGCTCGTGGGAGTGCGGTTTTTGTTCGGGGCTGGCGAAGCGGGTGCGTTTCCAAATGTGGCCCGAGTCATGTCACGCTGGTTTCCCGATCATGAACGCGGGCGCGCTCAGGGCGTTTTGCTGGCGGCATCACAGGTGGGCGGTGCTTTGGCTCCGTTTCTGGCCGCGCTGCTGATTAAAGAGATCGGATGGCGCTGGACGTTTGTGGCGTTTGGAAGTGTCGGGGCCGTTTGGGCGGCGGGATTCTACTTTTGGTTCCGCGATGATCCGGCTGATCATCAGGCGGCGAACTCGGCGGAAGTCGCTTATATCGGACGCGGTGCGTCGGCCTCGAATGTGCATTCAAAAATTCCGTGGGCTCTTGTGGCGGGGAATCCGAGCATCTGGTTTCTGAGCCTGATTATGGCCTGCGGCTCCTTCAACAGTTACATTTACTTTTCCTGGTTCCCCAAGTATCTGAAGTCCGGGCGAGGCGTTGCTGATGTGACGGAAGCGGGGCTGATGGCGTCGATGGTGCTGGCCTTTTCAGCGGCAGGAACTCTGGCGGGCGGATTTCTTCTCGATTGGTTTGCCTCTCGCGGCGGGATCGGCAGAAAACGCCTGCTGGGAGGCTGCTCGTTCTTTCTCGCGTCCGCCATGCTTGGGTGTGGTCTGCTTTCCGGCGATCCGTGGCTCGCGACCTTCTTCGCGGCGCTGTCCTGCTTTGCGACGCAGGCGACGCAGCCGCTGTGGTGGACATGCTCCATCGGCATCAGCGGAAAACATATCGGCGCGTTGTTTGGATTGATGAACTCGGTTGGGGTCTTTGGTGCAATGAGTTCACAGTACCTGGTCGGAAAACTCGCCGACGTGCTGGGAGCCAGAGGATTCACGGGACGGGCTCAGTGGGATCCGATTTTCTACATCAATATGGGTGTACTGGTTGCCGCCGGACTTCTGTGGTCTGCGTTTGTATTCAAGACGGTGGAGGAACACGATGCCGATCATTGATGTTCACAGTCATTTTTGGTGTTACCCCGATCACTTCAACGATGATTTTCGGCAGCAGAGTCGCCGAGCCAAAGCGGGGGTTGAGCTGGACCTGACCGTGCGTTTTGAAGACTACCTGCGGACGTCGGTGCCGGATGTTCGGACAATCGTGTTTGGAGGCAAAGCCAAACTCAGTGGGCTTTGGGTGGACGACCAGTCGGTGCGGAATTACGTGGACGCTCATCCCGCGCAACTGATCGGATTCCTGTCGCTGGATCCGACTCAGGACGGCTGGGAGCGTGAACTCAAAGCCGGACATCTGGAACTCGGGTTACGAGGTATCAAACTGATGCCGATGTACGCGGGATTTCGGCCGGATGAAGAATGGCTGGCTCCGTTGTGGGAGTATGCTCAGCAACATCAGTTGCCGGTGCTGCTCCACACCGGGACGACGTTTATCTCTCAGGCTCCGCTGGAATGCACGCTGCCGAGACACCTCGACCCGGTTGCCACTCGTTACCCGGAACTGCGACTCATCCTCGCTCATCTTGGTCATCCGTATGAGGGCGAATGCGTGGCCGTGATTCGAAAGCATCCCCACGTTTATGCCGACTTGTCGGCTCTGCATTACCGCCCGTTTCAGTTGTATCACAGTCTGATGCTGGTGCAGGAGTATGGCGTCTGGGACAAGGTCCTCTTTGGGACGGACTATCCGTTTACGACGGTCCATGCCACGATTGACGGACTGCGGGGACTCAATGCCATGCTGGCCGGGACGGCACTTCCGAGACTGAATGAAGACTCGATCGAGCGGCTGATTTTCCGCGACAGCCTGCCGCTGCTGGGTTTGTGAATTCGTAGGGTGGGACCAGCGGAGCGCAGCCCCACCACATCGCAAAGTTATCAAGGTGCTGGGAATCGGGCGAGGCGAGGGGGCATCGCAACATTTTTTGAGCCAAGGCGGTATTCACTGATTGAAGTGCAGACCAGTCAGACAACGATTACAATCAGCCGAATGCCTGACATAACCCGTATCCTGAAATCCATCGAATCCGGCGATCCGGGGGCGGCTGAGCAGTTGCTGCCACTGGTCTATGAAGAGTTGCGGAAACTGGCGACTGCGAGGCTGGCTCAGGAGGAGAGGCAGTCTCTGCAACCAACCGTGCTGGTCCACGAGGCGTATCTGCGTCTGGTGGATGGCGATGTAGATCCCCATTGGAACGGCCGCGGCCATTTTTTCGGTGCTGCGGCCGAAGCGATGCGACGAATTCTCGTTGAACAGGCTTGCCGCAAACACAGTGAAAAGCATGGCGGCGGATTCCATCGCGTCGATCTCGACGCGGTTCAGCCGCTGGTGCCCACGAAAAACGAAGACTTGATAGCTCTGGACGAGGCCTTAAGTCGCCTCGAAGAAAAATGGCCAGACAAAGCCCGGCTCGTCAAACTCCGGTACTTCGCGGGTTTCACCATCGCTGAGGCTGCAACAGCCATGGACAT
>JAYTAK010000628.1:0-8522 GCA_043737515.1 Candidatus Kuenenia sp.
CAGATGAAGAACTCGGCGACGACGCTGCGTTTCAAAAATCTGTGACACCGTGGAAAGACGACGCGCAAATCCTGCACTGGACTGACGACTATTCAGGCCTGTGGCAGGTGCTGTCGCTGTAGAACGAGTCTCCAGACTCGTTCTGAAATATCAGCAACTTGAATTCCCGGACTCAATTAACGAACAACGCCGCGCCACATCCCATGCTGCATCTTCAATCCACATCCTCCGAACGCTGGCTGTCTCAGGTCGATCAACACCTGAACGAAATTCTGATTGATCATGCGCACTGCGAGCAGAAGGCAGCATCGACCGCGATGGATCTGATGTTTGACTATGTCGAGAACGATGATCTGTGCCGGGAGATGTCGGAAATTGTGCGGGAGGAACTGGAACACTTTCAGCTTGTGCGTGATCTGCTGAAACAGCGCGGCGTACGATTTCATCGGCTGAAACCCGGGACGTACGGTCGCAGGCTCAAGGAACTGGTACGGCGTCCTGAACCGCAGCGTGCGGTTGATCGATTGCTGGTCGGAGCACTGATCGAAGCCCGCAGTTGCGAACGTTTCGTCCTGTTGCGCGATCACCTGCAGGATGACCAGTTGAAGGCGTTCTACGGCAGTTTGTATGAGTCCGAGGCGCGGCATCATGCGACGTATGTTCGTCTGGCAAAACACTTCGGCAGCGACGCAGACATCAATACCCGCCTGCAGGAACTTGCCACTGCTGAAGCAGCCATCATTGCCGACGGCTGCGAACTGCCGCGCGTGCATAGCTGAGGGCACAAGTGGTGTGTAGCCGGATTCGTAAGAATTCGGAGGTGTGCAGTATTCATGTCTGAATTCTGACGAATCCGGATACAACCAGGCATCTCAATCCGCCGCGCGCGGAGTATAATGTCCTGGTAAATCGAGACTTATTCAAGGATTTGGTTTCATGGTCAGTACAATCTCCTGTCAGGAATTTGCACCGCTCAGCAAGAAGGGCGGCTTCGACCTGATCGACGTGCGGACGCCGATGGAGTTTTACGAAGTCCATGCGGTCGGTTCCCTCAACGCCCCTCTTGACAGGCTGAATCCTGAACTCATCATGGCGTCCCGCAGTGCCCGGGCTCACGAGCCGCTGTACATCATCTGCCGCACCGGCGGACGTTCGGCTCAGGCGTGCAATGCCTTCGCCAAGGCGGGCTTTGACAATGTTGTGAATATCGATGGCGGAACACTGGCCTGGGTCGCTGCCGGTCTCCCCGTCAATCGCGGCACGAAGAAGATGATCTCGCTGGAACGTCAGGTTCGCATCGTCGCCGGGGTGTTGATCGTGGTTGGTACGCTGCTGGCAATCATCAGTCCCTGGTTTCTGGTGATTCCCGGCGTTGTCGGAGCTGGCCTGGCATTTGCCGGATTGAGCAACACCTGCGGCATGGGGATGATCCTCGCCAAAATGCCGTGGAACAAATCATTGAAGGTGCAGGACTGTTCCGGCGGTGGCTGCTGTTCGCAGTGAACCTTGCGGACTCGAGAGGCAGGCGTTTATCGAACCGGTTGCGGTGGGACAGCCTCTGCCCGACATGCCACTGTTCCTGCGACCTCCGCGACACGTCATGGTTCCGCTGGAAGCGACGTATCAGGCTGCTTTTGCAGGCGTTCCCGAACGATGGCGACGCGAACTTTAGTGCTTTGTCAAGACTTGATTTTTAAGAATCGGGTGGCCGGGGCTGGACTGAGCGGAGCGAAGGAAGCCCCGGGGTTTCGGGCTAGCGCCCTCCAACCCCGGCCACCCATCAATCCATTGGTCATTGGTGACAGAGCTCTGGTGCTTTGTCAACCTATGGCATGGCAGGCTGGATTCCCCATTTGAGCGCGTGACTGGAAATTCGCGCCAGCTTCGACAGAATGCGGGCAGATTTCGCTGAGTGTCCATGCGGGACAGTCAGGATTTGTTCTGTTTAATGCGGAAGTGTTTCTCAATGAATTCGATAATCTCAATACGAAGCTGGATGTGGACACGCGCGGTTCTGGTCGCCCTGGTGCTGGCCTCAGTCGTGGGTTTTGCTCACGCGGACGACGCAAAACTTGATTCCGGCATTGATCCGGATGGTTTTGACACATCCGTCCGACCGCAGGATGATTTGTTTCTGCATGTGAACGGACGCTGGTTGCTGTCCACGGAAATTCCGTCTGACAAATCCAATTACGGATCGTTCACGGCGCTGGATGATGCTGCTCGGGAAAACATTCGAGCCATCATTGAAGAGTCCGTCAAGAAACCTACCGACGACAACAGTCATAAAGTCGGCGATTTCTATCGCAGCTTTATGAACGAAGAAGTGATTGCTCAAAAGGGGCTCAAGCCGCTGCAGGCACAGCTTGATGTCATCAATTCGATGTCCACAATCGAAGATGTCGTGCGTTACTTTGGCAAAGTCAACGTCGTAGGAATCGGCAGTCCGTTCGGATTCGGGATCGGGACGGACGATAAGGACTCATCACGCTATCTGGCGGCGATTTCTCAGGGCGGCACGACGCTGCCTGATCGTGACTACTATCTGGAACAGGACGAAAAGTACGCCCAGGCCCGCGCCGCGCTGAAGACGTATATCGTCAAAATCCATGAACTTGCAAAGCTCCCGCACGGTGATGTGGCGGCTGAAAATATTCTGAAACTCGAAACAGCGCTTGCCAAAGCGCAGTGGTCGCGGACAGAACTTCGCGACGCGGAGAAGCGCTACAACCTCTATGAAGTGGCCAGGCTCAGTGAAATCTCCGCCAAGCTGCCCTGGTCAGCTTTCTTTGCTGCAGTCGGTGCGCCGGATCTCAAAGAAGTGAACGTCATCACTCCCAGCTTCTTCGTGGCGCTGGAACCCATTCTGGCGGAAACACCGATCGATACATGGAAGCAGTATTGTCGTTTCCGATTGCTGGATGCTGCCGCAGACTATCTGACTCCCGAATTTGTCGATGCTCATTTTGAGCTGCATGATCGCACAATCACCGGCGTCCCCGAACAACAGCCTCGCTGGAAGCGCGCAGTGGATGCCACGTCCGGTGCGGGTGCAGGTGATTTTGGTGTGCTGGGTGAATCGCTGGGACAGCTTTATGTGCAGAAACATTTTCCCGCTGAATCGCGTCGCCGCATGGATGAACTCGTCGCGAACCTGATGAAGACATATGAAGCGAGTATCCATGACCTTTCATGGATGACCGACGCCACCAAGGAAAAGGCACTGGACAAGCTGAACAAGATCACGACAAAAATCGGATACCCGGATGAATGGCGAGATTATTCCAAACTTGAAATCAAGGCGGACGACCTTGTCGGAAACATGATGCGTTCCTCAGAGTTTGAACATCACCGTCAACTCGATCGTCTTTACAAACCGGTCGATCGCAAGGAATGGGGCATGACGCCTCAGACAGTGAACGCCTATTACAATCCCAGTATGAACGAGATTGTTTTTCCAGCCGCCATTCTGCAGCCTCCGTTCTTTGATGCACTGGCCGACGACGCGGCCAATTATGGCGGCATCGGTGCGGTCATCGGTCACGAAATCAGCCACGGCTTCGACGATGAAGGCAGCAAATACGACGGCGACGGCAACCTGCAGAACTGGTGGACTGAAGCGGATCGGGAAGCCTTTGAAAAACTCACCAGCCAACTAGTCACACAATTCGAAGGATACGAACCGCTGCCCGGTCGTAAGCTCAACGGCAAGCTGACGCTTGGCGAGAATATCGCGGACCTGAGTGGTATGGCGATCGCTTACAAAGCCTACCGCATGTCACTGGGCGGAAAGGACGGCCCTGTGATCGACGGACATACTTCGGCTCAGCGATTCTTTCTCAGTTGGGCGCAGATCTGGCGGCGTAAGTATCGGGAAGATGAACTCATTCGTCGCCTTGTGATCGATCCGCATTCGCCGTCCAGCTTTCGAGCCAACGGGCCGATCTCCAATCTGGATGCGTTTTATGAAGCGTTCGGCGTGAAAGACGGTGACAAGTTGTTCAAGCCGAAAGCAGACCGCATCCAGATCTGGTAGTGAGAGTTCCATCCGACTGCGATGCGAACACATGGGCCGTCGGCCCGGAATCACCAGATTGCGTTTCGGGCCAAAGGCCCACCCGTTCAAATAGCCTGGCGTGGACTTAAGGAATTCCAACGGCGAGCGGGGGACGTAAGTCCCCTGATTTGCCTGGGTTCGCGACGAATATCAGGGGATTGACATCCCCCGCTCGCCTTAAGTCCACGCCATTGGTTCAAATAGCCTGGCCCGACGCGATTAGCGTCGGCCCAGGAAGCCCAAGCCGCAGGCAGAGCGGATTCAAATCCTGTTGTGTGTGTTGTATCCTCCGCGTTGAAAAAGTTGTCTGAGTTCCAGATACCCTTTTACAACCAATCCGGAGTATCGAAGAGGAGTTTTCATATGCGACTATTGATCGTGGGCATTCTGCTGACGACGTTGGTCCTGCCCGTTGTGCGTGCTGATGACACTGATGACACAGCGGGTGCGATCGAAGTGCTCCGCGAAGTGCAGCCGGGAGCCGTGGATTCCGCAGCGGCTCGCGATGCCGTCCATCAACTCACGACCGGAGGCGCGCCGGTATTGATGCCGCTGCTGCATGGGTTTCGCGAGGCCAGTCCGCTGGCGGTGAACTGGCTGAGAAATACGTTTGAACAGATCGCCGATGCGGAAACCAAAGCGGGGCGTCAATTGCCGCAGCAGGAACTGGAAGCCTTTGTGCGGGATCAGAATCAGTCGCCGTTCGCGCGGCGATTGGTGTATGAAACGCTGAAACGGTCAGATCCGGGCATCGAAAATCGACTGATCCCGGACATGCTGCTCGACGCCAGTCCGGAATTTCGCCGTGACGCCGTCGCGCTGCTGATCAAAGAAGCCAGCGCCATTCCGGATGCCGCCAAAGCCACGCCTCTGTATCGCAAAGCATTCAGCGGGGCAGTCCATGAAGACCAGGTGAAAACAATTGCTGAGGCACTTCGTAAGCACAACGAAGAGGTTGATATTCAGCAGCACTTTGGTTTTCTTCCGCAATGGTCAATCGTCGGGCCGTTCGATAACAAGGACGGAAAGGGCTTCACGGCGGCTTACGGGCCGGAGTTGGACGTCAACTCTTCAAAGGTTCCGGATTTGCAGGCTGAATATGAGGGTCAGTCCGCCAAAGTTCGCTGGCAGCCGATTGCTACCACCGACGACTACGGCATCGTGGACATCGCGAAGCAAATCGAAAACTACAAGGGCTCGCTGATGTACGCCACCACGACATGGACCAGCGATAAGGAGCAGCAGGCGGAGATTCGTCTGGGCACTCCCAATTCATGGAAGCTGTGGGTGAACGGCAAGCTGGTCTTTGAGCGTGAAGAGTACCATCGCAGTTCGCAACTGGATCAGTATCGAGTCCCCGTGACGCTGCAGGCAGGCAACAACTCGCTCCTGTTCAAGATCTGTCAGAATGAACAAACGCAGGACTGGGCTCAGCGATATCAGTTTCAAGTTCGTATCTGCAACAGTACAGGTTCTGCACTGCTGCCGTCGATCAGCACCGCGCGAAACGATGTCAAATCAGGAGTTCAACAATGAAGCGGATCATCACTTTTCTGATTCTGGCTGCGGGCACACTCCACACGTCAATGGCGGCGGACTGGAGACAGTTTCGTGGCAACGCAGCAAATTCTGTGGCGACAGGGGAAACTCTGCCGACGGAGTTGAGCGGTGACACGATTGCATGGAAGACCAAACTTCCCGGACGAGGCCTGTCAGGGCCGATCGTCGTGGGAGAGCAGGTCTTTGTCTCGGCCAGTTCCGGATATACGCAGGATCGGCTGCATGTGATCAGCATTGATGCGGGGACCGGCAGACAACAGTGGGAGCGGGAGTTTATCGCCACTGGACGCACGCTGACTCACGACAAAATGTGCAACGCGACGCCCACCATGGCCAGCGACGGTCAGCGGGTCGTCGCGTTCTTTTCCAGCAACGATCTGATCTGTCTGGACCTTGCCGGGAATTTGCAGTGGTTTCGCGGCTTCGGCAGTGAATTCCCCAATGCCAGCAACAGCCTTGGTATGTCGTCATCTCCGGTGGTGATCGGTCACACGGTCGTTGTGCAGGTCGAGAGTGATGCGGAATCGTTTGCCTGCGGAGTCGATGTCGAATCAGGCGTCACGATCTGGCAGATCGATCGTCCTCGCGCGGCCAACTGGACATCGCCTTCGATTTTGCCGGCGACTGATCAACAATCGGCATTGGTGCTGCTGCAGTCATCCAAAGGGCTGGCAGCGGTGGATCCGGTTTCCGGTACGATCGTCTGGAATTTTGATAAGGGAGCCGACACGATTCCATCGGCAACTGTTGATTCTGGTTCCATCGTGATTCCGTCGAACGGTCTGACGGCCATTCGTCCGGCTAAAGACAACACCTTTGAGCAGCTCTGGAATTCATCGAGCATCAGTCCTGGCACGTCGAGCCCCGTTGTTGTGGACGGCTGGGCATTCGCTCTGAACAGCGCTGGAGTTCTTTCGGCGGGGGATACAAAGACGGGCGAACGACTGTGGCAACTGCGACTGCGGGGCGAATTCAGCAGCACGCCGATCACTGCCAATGGTTATCTTTATCTGTTCAGCGAAGACGGAACTGCGTTTGTCGTGAAACCGGAAAAAGACAAAGGCATCATTGTGTCAGAACTGAATCTGGCGGAGAAAATTCTGTGCAGTCCCGGCGCAGCCAACGGGGCTCTGTACGTTCGCAGTGATGAGCATCTTTTCAAACTTGCGGAACGGCACTAGCGCCGACTGGCAACAGAATCCAATATGTCGGCACCGTATTTCTATTCCCCGGCTTCGTCGTCTGACCGTACCGTTTCGGATCCCCGTGCGGCGTATCAGGCGCGACTTGACGACATCGCTGTGCGCGAGAAAAAACTGACACGGCGTGATCAGCGTTTCGTACGCCTGCGCGTGGCCATTTTTGTACTGGCGGTCGGGCTGGCCATCCTGTGTCTGGGTGAGCCGGAATTCGTTTCATGGTGGTGGATCACCATTCCCGCCGTGCTGTTCTGCGGGCTGTTGCCATTTCATCAGGCATGTCTGAGGAAGCTCAAGCACGCCAAGGCTGTGAGCGGGTTTCATGCCAGCCGTTTGCGGAGACTGGACCGTGAATTCGGTGCCGACATTTCCAACGGCGCAGAGTTTTCCAATGACCTGCATCCGTGGACTCAGGATCTGGATGTCTTCGGACCAGGTTCGCTGTTTCAATTGCTCAACGAATGCCGCACACAGCCTGGACGTCGCAAGCTGGCTGAATGGCTGCAGACCGTTTGCGACGGCGACACCATCCGCCTGCGCCAGGCTCGCGCACAGGGACTGAAGAACGAACTGCTGCTCCGGGAATCGCTGGCCTGCATTCCCGACTCACCCCAGTGGGCCAGTGCAGAACGCTTGCTGATGGAATGGGTTCAGGAATCCGCGCAGCCCATGCCGTGGTGGATCGTGGCGTGGTCGTTGCTGATCGGATTGATTGCCGTTCCCGTGATCGCCCTGGTGCTGACAGATGTGCTGCCGCTGAAAGCGCTGCTGACGGTAATTCTGTTGCAGGCTCCGGCGATCGCACTGACGCGGCGGCAGATTCGGGCCGTCGCGCAGCAGATGGACAATGTGGATTCGGCGCTGCGTCAGTTTGGAGCCGTCATTGGTGTGTTTGAACGACATTCCGTGGAAGAGCCGGCAATCAGAGATCTCCAGAATCGATTTCATTCCGAATCCGAAACAGCGTCGCAGGCCATACGGCGGCTCGGTCAACTGACACAGTGGCTCAACAATGCCACGCGGAATCAGTTCTTCGCGCCGATTGCATGGGCCTGTGGTCTGTTTGTGCTGCTGACATTTCTGCTGGAACGCTGGCGTCTGAAGCATGGACGCGATGTGGCCGACTGGCTGGAAACCACCGCGTGCCTGGAAGCATCGTTGTCCGTGGCCGGTTACTCGTTTGATCATCCGGACGATTGTCTGCCGGTGATCTCCGACACGCAGCCGGAACTGATTGCCGAAGAACTGGGACATCCGCTGCTGAAAGATTCTGCCTGCGTGCGAAACAGCGTGTCGCTGACTTCCGAAAGACCGCTGCTGCTGATCAGCGGTTCCAATATGTCCGGCAAAAGCACATTCCTCCGCAGCCTGGGCGCGAGTGTGGTCCTCACATTGTGCGGTTCCGTCGTGCGTGCAAAGAGTTTTCGCACCTATCCGTTTCAGGTTGCCACCGCGATGCGGGTCAGCGATTCGCTGCAGGAAGGACGTTCATTGTTTTTCACCGTTGTGCGCCGGCTGAAGACCGTGGTCGATCTGACGGAACAGCCGCGGATCGTGCTGTTTCTGCTGGACGAAATCCTGAACGGAACGAACTCTCACGACCGTCGTCGCGGAGCAGAAGCGGTCATCAGATCTCTTGTCGCTCGTCATGCCCTCGGAATTGTGACGACACACGATCTGGCTCTGACGCAGATCGCTGAATCCAT
>JAYTAK010000629.1:0-3750 GCA_043737515.1 Candidatus Kuenenia sp.
TCGCTTCGACCGTGTTTTATGGCCACGCGACGGACATGAATGTCCATCCTACATTCGATCGGCCCACCATCGCACCCAAAACTTGACTCATCTGCAACACGTTTTGAAAAGTAAGCGTAGCTAAAACGGTATCAGAATTGCGATTCCCCTGCCCTTTCAGGGCTGGGATAAAAATATCAGTCTGGTGTTGTTTAGGCAAGAACATTACGAGGTAAGAAGATGAGTCGCATTGGAGTTGTTTAATTTTCCTGCCCCGTAATCTTCCTGCCATAAATTGCGATTCCGCTTGTTCACCCTCCCGCGTCCGAGGCACAGGGAAAATGTTCCGTGATTGATTGCATCAACTGATGCCTCCTTGTTAAGCAGGGAGTCAGAAGTTTTTTGTTTAACGACAAGCAGGAGGCGTCGAGGGCGATGGGGCACGCGGTCGCCTGCGGCTTGTCGTTAAACGAGGTATGTCAAATAACTTTTGTACCGGCAAGCTGACGCATGCCGCTCCCCACCCGACCTTGCGCCCAATGGCGTGGACCTAAGGAGTTTCAACGGCGAGCGGGGGACGTAAAAAGGCTCAAGCCCGCCCCATTGATCCTGAGCCACATTGTGCAGGAAGCATCCTATTTCTGAAATCGCGGAGCAGCACTGCGTGCGCAACGGAATCCGATCTCCGAATCAACTGTCGTTACGTTCCAGGCGGCTCGGTGGCTCGTCGATTGGTCCCAGGTGTTCAATTCTCTGTCGTTTCGGCCAGGACTCACCGGGCCTCCACGAACGACGCGGCTAAACTCCTTGTTGATCCGGAATTCAATTTCTGGCCCGCGGTCACGAATGCCCGGATACGAATTGAGTAACGAGTCAGTCCACTCAGCCACATTGGAATGCATCCCAAAGACAGGGAGTGACGTCAGACGATCAGCCTCAGGCTGCCCGGCGACTGGATATGGCCAGCGATCTCCCGGTGGTACGATCGGTTCGTTTCCGCTGGGATAAAGTGAGTGTCCAAGATCGTGTGCCAGATACTCGAATTCATCTTCCTTCAGCAACCGCTTCCCCATCAATTCCGCGTAATCGATGGCCTTATCCCAGTCAACTACAACGGGATAGGATCCGAGCGGAAACGCATAGTCTGCCTCCAGCGGCATCAGCTTCTGATACTCATCGACCGTCACTTCATGCCCATCGACGAAGAAGTCTGCGATTTCCCGACTGTGTAAAGGGCGATCCGCGTTGCCATCGCCCATCTCAAAACGACCTGCGGGAACAGAGACCATGCCATCGACGACTTCGGACGTCGCACGAATGGCAATTGGCGTCAGCATCAGTTGCCCGTCTTCTTTGACTTCCCAGTTAAGATGAGCGTAGGCTCCCCTAAATGACTCCGAAAGATTATTAGGTACGGTGCGATAGACTTCGTGAAAGCCGAAATCCGGAACGTTGACGATCACAAGGTATTCGCCGGCCTTCACCTGTATGTCGGCGGTTGCAGATTGCGAAATTCGAATTGCTTCTGCCGGGACAGGTTCTCGTGTGCGTCGATCAAGCGGTACTATGGTCCAATCTGCCAATGTACTTTGGGGCACGGTGAGGCCAGCTGGTTTCCAACTCAAGTGTACGAGGTGGCTGGCAGGCGGTGGTTCGTAAACGGCCATTCTCGGATTGGATTGCTGCACCAACAAGAAAATGACGACCACCGACAGCGGGATCAACACGGCCATCAGCCCGGAAGCGAGTCGATGACGCCAAATCAGTCGCCAGGATTTTTCCGCGAACGACACAGGGCGGGAAACGATGGATTTCTGATCCAGAATCCTCTGCAGTTCGTCCGCCATTTCTGATGCCGAATCGAAACGCTGTGCAGGATCTTTCCGCATGGCTTTCAGGCAAATGGTTTCATGATCTCGCGAAACGCTCTTTCGCAGAACGCGCGGCGAAACGGGTTCGTCTGTAAGAATACTATTGAACAGTGTTGTGGATGATGCCGCCTTGAAGGGTCGCTGCCCGGTCAGCAATTCGTAAAGTATGACGCCAATCGCATAGATATCGCTGCGATGCGAAACGGCTCGACCATCGCCCCGAGCCTGTTCGGGCGACATGTAGTGCGGAGTTCCCACGAGCCGCTCAATGCTGGTCGCCGTGAGGTCAGTGAAATCGTCGCTTCGAGCCAGGCCAAAATCCAGAATGTGTGGTTCGTGCTGCACGTCCAGAATGATGTTGCCCGGCTTCAGGTCCCGATGAATGATGCCTTTGTCGTGAAAGACCTGAACACCCCGCAGCAACTTGATCACCAGCGCTGTCGCTTCGTTCGGCTCAAACGGATGATTCTGGAGATGCTCACTCAGCGTCGTGCCATCAATGAATTCCGTCGCGATATAGAACGAATCGCCGAATTGCCCCAATTCAAAAACGGCGACGACATTCGGGTGGGAGATTCCGGCTGCTGAACGGGCTTCCCGCAGAAACAGTTTCGCTGTATCGGCCGAGACACGGCTTTCCCGCGGAACTTTCAGAGCGACGTAGCGCTGAAGTTCAGAATCCCATGCTTTATACACGGTCCCGAACGATCCCTCACCCAACACTGCCTGAATCAGAAAATGCTCGATCTTTGAGCCAAGCGGCAGGCTCACTGCTGATCGTTCAGGGGAGGATAGGTTGATCTGGGAATGGCAGATCGGACATTCGATCATCTCCAGCGTGTCCGCCGTGGCGTCCGGAATGATGCTGTCTTCAATGCGAATCGATTGTTGGCATTTCGGACAGCGAAACTGCATGACCATTCACCCTTTAGCCACAACAACACACTTTCAGCCAGAACGCATCGTACACATGCGACAAGCTGCATTTCAACGACCAACAAAGGTTTTGAAAAGCCACCGCTGCCTTCCGAACGCGCCCTGCAAAAAAGGCTCGGATGTGATGACACATCCGAGCCCCTCGAATTCTTCCGGTGCGTTCAGAAACTGACGACACTACACAGCGCCGACATCTTCCAGAACGGATTCTTCTTCGCTGATCTCTTCGACGATTGGCAGCGGCATATCATCATCCGCCATATCGACGAAGCCTTTCAGATGAATGGCCCGCGTATGGTGCTGAAGCTTCTTCAGCGCCTTGCTTTCGATCTGACGAATACGTTCCCGAGTCACCTTGAAGATTCGGCCTGTTTCTTCCAGCGTATAACTGTAACCGTCGCCCAGACCGTATCGCAGTTTAATGATTTCGCGTTCACGATACGTCAGACTCTTGAGAACATGTTCGATCTTGTCACGCAGCATCTGTTTGGCGGCAGATTCTGCGGGGCTGCTTTCGTGGCTGTCTTCCAGAAACTCACCAAAGCTGCTGTCTTCGCTTTCACCGACCGGAGTATCCAGACTGATTGGATGCTTCCACGTCTTCATGATGCGTTCGGTCTCTTCGATACTCATCCCGACTGCTTCAGCCAGCTCTTCGTTGCTCGGTTCGCGACCAGTGTTCTGGCGAATTTCTTCGGCCTTGGCCTTCAGCATCGAAATGCTCTGGAACATATGCACGGGAATACGAATCGTACGAGCATGATCCGCGACCGCTCGCGTAATCGCCTGACGAATCCACCACGTGGCATACGTTGAAAACTTATAGCCGCGACGGTATTCATACTTTTCCACACCACGCATCAGGCCGGCGTTGCCTTCCTGGATCAGGTCCAGGAAACTTAAGCCGCGATTACGATACTTTTTGGCGATCGAAACCACCAGACGCAGGTTACCTCCCGAGAGT
>JAYTAK010000630.1:0-3749 GCA_043737515.1 Candidatus Kuenenia sp.
CCTTTTCTTGCCGAAAACCGTTCACGACATTCAGTCCGCAAATCACCATTGCTTTCGGCGGTGGAAGCACAACGACTGTTTCATCAGCATGAAGCCACATTACCCGCGACGCTGCATCCGATTCTCGACGAACTGGGCGAGTTTTGCGAAATCCGTCGACAGATAGAACTTCAGCGACAGATTCTGAGATGGATGCACTGGTGGCTGATGATTCATGTCCCGGCTGCGGTTGTTCTGCTCATTTTTCTGGTGGCTCATGTTGTCATGGCGCTTCGGATAATTCCTTTCAACAATTGAGACCCTGCAATCACAGACTCTTTTGCCCATATTTCATTCTAACCCTAACATCCCGGCGTCGCACCCTCTCTGCCTGACTTTACCTGGATACTGTGCATTCAAATGGAACGTTCCCAGCTCAGCCGCGAGTTTTCAGCCCGCGTTCAAACCAACTTTCATAAACGAGGTGATCCATTTCGTTTATGGATGTGGCTGGTTTCGCTGTGCGCTGGGTTCATCGCCTGCTCGTGGTTGCTGTGGAACAGCGTTTTCGGCAGCCCGGAAATCTACAATGCCGGCGCACTGTCCACGCCGCATCAGATGTTTGAGAGTCGATGCGAAGTGTGCCATGTCCCGTTCTCCGGCCCGATCGACCGCATCAGTTCGCTTGGTCGTAACACGCAGGCCACATCGGCCCCCGATCAAAAATGCCTCGCCTGCCACGACGGTGCAGGACACTTTTTTGTCGGTGACCCGAATTCCGACTACCACGCACGACAACAGCAAACGAATCTTGTCGCCGGGCATCAGCAGCATTGCGCGGAATGTCACCGTGAACATGGTGGAGAAAAAGAACTCAGGCGAATTTCCAGCGAGTTCTGTATTGAGTGCCACAGCAATTTGAGTGAGTTCGCGGCGACTACTGACAAGCTCCATACCCTGACCTTCCAGAATTCCGGTGCGACCAGTATCAAGGACTTTGCCCATCACCCCGAGTTCGCAATTCATGAACTTGCCAGCGGCAATGGCAAGGACACAGCACTGCCAAAATCACATGCCGCCAATCTGGTCATCGCCGAATTCCTCAGGCAGGGAGAGACTGAAGCACGCTGGCAGGATCAGGCGGCCATTCGATTCAATCATGCAAAGCACCTTTCGCCGAAAGATTCCCGAGGGCTCCCGGACGCACAAGGCGAATTTCACGACCTCAGCAAAGACTGCAGCAGTTGCCATCAACCCGATGCCGAGCGACGCTATATGCTGCCCATCAACTTTGAGATGCACTGCAGCTCCTGTCATCCACTGGTGTTCGATGCTGAATGCGTACGAAAGAAGGATGGCAGTCTCTTCCGGATCGACTGGGACACTACGGGTGCTGGTGAAGCAAAGCTCCGCAATGAACAGGATCCCGGTGATGTCCACGATATCAGCGAATTGAAGGGCAAGGATTCACCATTTGAGCTATTAGTCGTCCCTCACTCAAGTCCTGAAGAAGTGCGAGGCTTCCTGACGGACATTTACACGAAAAGTCTGCTGCAACAGATCAAGACATCGCAGCCAGGGCTCAAGCCTGACACGGTCGTCAGGCCGCTGCCAGGTGAATCGCAGAGCGAATCACCCGTACCATTGATCCAGTCCGACGACATGGTCCGAGTGGACGATCAGGTTGAGTCAGCAGAAGCGCTCGTTCGTTCTCAGACATTTGCGAAGGCGACCGAGAAGGAAATTCCGAATCTGTTTCGCACAATGAACTGGCTGCAAAGCTCGGGAGGCTGCGGATTCTGTCACGAAAGTAACGATGATGCCAATGGTAACTGGACAATCAGAAAACCGAATATCCCGGACAGATGGTTTCGACATGCGACGTTCCATCACGATGCGCATCGCACGCTCAAATGCGTGGAATGTCATTCTATCTCAGGCAGTCCATCTGATATGCTGAAAGGCGACGATGCCCGACCCGACATCTACACAAGTGTCAGTACCGGCGACATCCTGATGCCAAAGATTGCACTTTGTAAAAGTTGCCACAATTCATCGCCGCCTGAAGGACACGGCATTCATGGCGCTCGGACAGACTGTCTCGAATGTCATATTTACCACCAGCGTGACTTTGAGAAACAGGGAATTAAGGACCTGCAGGAATTCCTGCACATCACTCGTGAGCCGCAATCCGGAGATTGAATGTTGAGCTGGAGAAATTGCCACATGAGCAGCACGTTGCCTCGACGAATCGCCATGCGATCCCTGTCATTACGGATCGCCGTCGTCATGTTTCTTCTGCCGTCGCTGCGAATCACAAGCATTGATGCCGGCGATGACTTAACGACCGCTGTGCCGTTCGAAATACCGGCCATCGAAAGCCGCGCTTTGAATCTCGTCGGTACAAATTCCTGTGCCGCCGGCAGTTGCCACGGCGGAGCCCGGTTATCGGAAGGCCGGAGTTTTGCCGCCTACCAGATCTGGATGCGAAAGGACCCGCATTCAACGGCGTACGGGGTCCTGAACAACGAACGGTCCAGCCGCATGATGGCGCTGCTGTACCCGAACGAGAATGGACCTGCGCCACATGCCACCAAAGAGGCACGCTGTCTGAATTGCCATGTGACGACTGAGTCCTCCCGAGATCTGCAGCTCCTGCCGACAACTCACGCGGTGACCGACGGCGTGGGGTGTGAATCCTGCCATGGCCCGGCCAGACAATGGCTGGGACTTCACAGCACGATCGCATGGCGCGGGCTGACTGCGGAGACGAAATCATCTTTGGGATTCGTCGATACGACAGCAGACCTTGCCGGGCGTGCTCAGCTTTGCGCAAGCTGTCATGTCGGCAGCCCCGGTCGAGATGTCAACCACGACTTGATCGCGGCCGGACATCCGCGTCTGAACTTCGAGTTCAGTGCCTTCCATGCGAACCTGCCAAAGCACTGGGATTCACAAAGTCCCCGGTCCACTGAGATCAAGAACGTCGAGAAAGATCCGGCATTCGAAGCCAGAGCGTGGGTCACCGGCCAGCTTGTGACGGCTCAAACGTCTCTGCGACTGTTGCAGCATCGGACGGAAGCACAACGCCCGTGGCCGGAACTGGCGGAATACGCCTGCTTCAGTTGTCACCACGACCTGAAGGACGACAGTTGGTATCAAACCAGACGCAAATCGAAAGGACAATTTGCCTGGGGGACATGGAACTACGGCACTTTTCCAGCGCTCAGTGAGGACGCCGCAGCGAACGGACAATTTGAAACTCTCCGCCAGATCATGCAGAGACCGTCTCCTGATCGCAGCGAAGTTCATCAGCGCGCCGGAGACCTGGATCAGGTTCTGGAAAAACTGATCCGTCAGGAATCCTCCCGGGATTATTCCAGGCACGGACTGGATCAACTGGCGCTGCGAATGATTGTTCAGAGCCGAAAGGACGATCTTCCGGCTGAAAGCTGGGATCAGACAGCACAGTTGTATCTCGCGGCCGTGGCCATCTGCTTAGCGCGTGAGCGCACGGCGGTCGGTGATCCTCGCAATCTGACGATCCAGAATGACCTTGAAGCGATTCGACAGGAACTGCTCTTCGAAGAAAACATCGACAGTCCTCGGAAGTATTCAGGCAGTCAGATCGAAGTCATTTTGCAACGACTGCATGGAATACAGGAGACGCTCACGACGGCGGACTCTGCCAATCGCTGATCGTGTGAGTCTTGTGAGGGGACGCAGGCACAGGTCATTTTGTATAATTCGTTTAACGGCGAGCCGTAGGC
>JAYTAK010000631.1:0-8512 GCA_043737515.1 Candidatus Kuenenia sp.
GAGGAGTTTTGGGGGGCCCAGAGCTGCGTTTCAGGTAACCGGGACATTCATGTCCGAGATATTTGCCAGGCACCGTTGCATTGTCGATTGGCTGTCAAGGCACAATAACCCTCGCTTCGACAGCGTTTCGTGGCTATGCGACGGACATGAATGTCCATCCTACATATGTTCGTTCCGCCATCGCACCGAAAACATTACTCGCAGGTTTGGCCTTTCTGCCCTTTCGCATAACAACTCGTTGCAAAATGCTGGCTGACGAGTACGATTCGACGGTGTGTGCAAACCGCACACTTCGTGCATGGCATTGAGCCCAAGAGTTACGCCCAGGGAAGAATTGATGAGCCTGAATCACGTCGAACGAATTGCTGAGTTTTTGCCAAAGATTGAGGCGTCCGACCCCAGCAGTAGCCACGCTGGCACCACGCCCGGCAGTTTCGCCCGCGCGCCGAAAATCGCAGCAGGAAGGCGGGGAGCATTGACGTATTCTTCACCCGACACGCCCGGAATGCCGCTGCCTTCGGACAAGACGGCGTGGGATTTCATGCCAGCCGACTGGAAGTTGCGAGCAGGCTTCGAAGAGAACTATGAACATGCTGACGCATGGCTGGCTCCGGCGGGTTTTGAAGCGTGTACACAGCTTGAGTTCGCTCGACTGGGGACCACAACACCAGAAATGCACCGTGTTGCCGAACGAGAACAGCACTTGACGGCGGAACAGATCCGGGATGAAGTCGCTGCCGGGCGCATGGTGATCCCGGCCAACAAGCAGCATCTGAAATATCAACTGGAACCGATGTGCATAGGCCGCGCATCGCGAACCAAGATCAACGCCAACATGGGCGCATCACCAGTCTCATCCGGGACTGACGAAGAGGTAGAAAAACTTCATTGGGCCGAACGCTGGGGCGCAGATACGGTGATGGATCTGTCCACCGGCGGCGATCTGGATGCGTGTCGGGATGCCATTGTGCGCAATAGTACCGTTCCGATCGGCACGGTCCCCATTTATTCCATGATCATCGGTCGGCGGATTGAAAGCCTGACCATGGAGATGGTGCTTGAGACACTGGAGCATCAGGCGCGTCAGGGCGTTGACTATTTTACAATTCATGCGGGCGTGCTGCACGAACATCTACAATACGTGCGCGATCGACTGATCGGCATCGTCAGCCGTGGTGGTTCGCTGCTCGCCAAGTGGATGATTCACCATGACAAGCAGAACCTGATGTATTCGCATTGGGAAGACATCTGTGACGTCATGCGTCGGCATGATGTGACATTCAGCATCGGCGACGGGCTGCGACCGGGTGGACTTGCCGATGCGACGGATATCGCGCAACTGGCAGAGTTGTCCACGCTGGGTGAACTGACCGAACGCGCGTGGCGAAAGGGCGTGCAGGTCATGGTCGAAGGACCGGGGCATGTGCCGCTCGATCAGATCGAATTCAACATGAAGCTGCAGCGGACGCTGTGTCACGGTGCTCCGTTTTATGTGCTCGGGCCATTGGTGACTGACATGTTTCCAGGCTACGACCATATCACCAGTTGCATCGGCGCAACAAACGCCGCATGGCATGGAGCCAGCATGTTGTGCTACGTGACGCCGAAGGAACATCTGGGCCTGCCGAAAAAAGACGACGTCAAGCAGGGGTGCGTGGCCTACAAGATTGCGGCCCACGCGGCCGACGTGGCGTTGGGAATTCCCGGTACTCGTGATCGCGATGATGAACTCACCAAAGCCCGCGCGGCGCTCAACTGGCAAAAGCATTTTGATCTGAGCTTCGATCCCGATACGGCCCGTGCCTATCACGACGAAGATCTCGACGTCGATACCGACTTCTGTGCGATGTGCGGTCATGACTGGTGCAGCGTGCGCATCAGCAAGGAAATTCAGGAATTCGCCAGCGGCAAGGCCAAAGAATTCGAATGGGAAAAGGCCAGAGTCACCGCCGCGCTGACAGCCGAGCAACAGGAGATTCTGGAAAAACGCGGCGTGCTGTCGCCGGACGAAATTCATCGACTGGCCAGCAAGACGAAGAAATCGGTCGGTGCCGATGACGGCAAAGGCAACTGCCACAGCGATTACGTGGACGCTGACGCAGCAAAGGATATCCAGGTCGTGCAACTGGGCAACCTCGACTGATATAAGTTGCCTTGATGCGTTTCTGAGGTGCATCTCAGGAACCGTTGTCACAAGGAATCATCGCTGCCATGTCTGAAGATTCAGTGAGCCAGTTCATTCACCTGCTGCAAAACGGGGATCGCGATGCTGCGGCTCCGATCTGGAATCATTTTTACACGCGGCTGGTGAGCCTTGCCAACAAGAAGCTGAAAAGCCGGGTCCGGCGCGTCGTGGAAGGGGAGGACGTTGCTCAGTCAGTCTTTGAGTCCTGCTTTCGCGGCCTTGAGGAAGGTCGATTTCCGAACATCCACAAACGAGACAGTCTCTGGGCTCTGCTGATCACAATCGCTGAACGGAAAGCTTCGAACGCGAATCGCAAGGAGCACACGAAGAAAGCGGGAGGCGGCAAAGTTTCCGGAGAGTCTGTCTTTCTGACTCGGAGCGGTTCATTCTCCCCAGGGCTCGACGGAATCGCTGGTGATGAGCCAACGCCGGAATTTGCAGCGACATTTGCGGATGAAGTCCAAGTTCGGCTGAATGCCCTGCCTGAAGATGCTCGGACCGTTGCAACCCTCCTGCTGCAAGGACTCAAACACAGCGAGATTCATGATCAGACCGGTTTTTCCCTGGCCAAGATCGAACGAAAGGTCGCTCGGATTCGCCAAACATGGATTGTCGAATTTGACGAAGCGGGATGAACACAACGGCTCGATCCCGCTCCGCGGTCAATCCTGTGCAGCACGTCGTGCCGCTCTTGTCAGACTTCACGCCCTCGTTCGGAACGTGATCTCACGAATATCCGCAAGATCGCTCAGGATGCGTTCCGTGAAAATCAGCCTCGTACGACTGCGGGGATTCATTTCCCGGCCTTCTTCAGCAGGCTTCTCAGATTCCCCTCAAATGTCACCGTGCGGCCAGCAGCGGCATCCTGATACCCGGCAAGAATGGCATCGCGAGCGGCTGCAGATTCCAACTGCAACTTTCGTTGCCGCAAGAGATCGCGGACAAATTCACTCGGGGTGGCATAGAGCGTCCCATCACCGCAATTCTGATCGACAAAAGCCCGCAGTTCATCAGTCAGCGACAAATTCAGAGTGTTATCCATCATAGAGTCTCGTGCGAACAGAGTACCCCGATCTCCAATTTATTGTCAATAATTGCTATTCCGTTTCGTGTGCAGTCCCTTGATTATTGAGACGTTGTGAGGCCGAACCTTGGCGAGTTCACGATCCGAGCGGCGATGTTCCCCTCAGCCACCCAATTCTGCAACGTTGCACTTGAAATAGAACGTGGTTTGAACGGTCGCTACCGAAATATCCCAGATCAAATGATGCCCTGTATGCGTTGAAGTTTCACGCTGGCATGACATCCGCAAACGTTCCGGAATCCACGACTGCCGCAGTCCACAACTGCGACTCTTCAAACTGCTCGGCCGCAACCGGGGCCGTGCTCTTCTGAAACTGACGACCGTTCTTGCGTGAGAACATGTGAAAACTCCCCTGCATGAGTGAATGCGAATCCAAGATGCAACAATCGTCATCCGGTATCGGAGAGAATCGAAGACTTCAACCACGCTCTATGGAGTAATCTTGGAACGCCCGATGATGCCCTCAATGATTTCAACGATTGCGGAAACGGGTTTGGGCTGGGGCGACGTTAGTGTTTGTCACCGTGTCCTGTTCGGACAGGAATCGAACAAGACCTCAAATGGCCCCGTGCCAGTGGTTCGTCCGGCGTCAGATTTTTGTCCAGAATCTGCGGATTAAAACCCGGAAACAGAGTCCAGTGCATCAACGAACTCTCGTAATGGCTGGTTTTGAATCGCCTTGATTGGCAGGTTTCAATAGCTCACTGACACAAACCGGAAAACCGCAGGTCTGACGACTACAATACAAATAAACCGCCCTACCTGACGCCAGTTCAGGAAGCGAGCTCCGTCGATGTTTTTTGTTCTGAGTAGTTTCCAACGCGGTTCAACTGGCACGAGCCGGTGAGGAACTGGACGCAACCGCAGGAGTCAACAACTATCGCTTTTCGCACTGCACTGCGGCAACGCGAGCATTGCCTGCCTTCAACAGTCGGCCATTCGTATGTTTTCAACCTGCGAGGACTCATTTTCTTGAGGAAATGCAACTCCCTTGCAAAGATCGTAATCCGGCTCTGCCGTGACAGGAACTGTCCACGATTCTCGTATCACTCAATTGCGAAATCGCTCGATGCTGAGTACCGAATCAGATTACCATCGCCCCAGACGACGGCAAATTCACGCATTCCTGGCTCGAGCGCTATGCATTTTGGATAGGTATTCCGCGTACGCATCCACAACTCTTCGCCTGTCTCACAATCCCAAATACGAATACTAAAGTCCGGAGGCAAATTTACTGCGCAGGCTCCGCCGCCTCCAGTGATGGCACGTCTACCATCGGACGAAAGCAGAACTGGCGCACCACATAGCTGTATGTGGCCACGAAGGATAACACTTGTTTCCATGGTTGGCCCATTCAGCACAGAAAGCAGATTGTCTGAAGTGACCGTCAATGTCTTCGATCCTCGTTGGCTACAGCAGAGACGCCGATAGGCGTTGACTTCGAATCGTACTCCATCGATCAGCGCGGTGACTCCAGACTCTGCGTCAAGAACTTCGAGATGACCGTCTACGGCAACGAGCGCTGATTGCCCGTCATGGCGAGAAGCAAGGTCGGATGGCTCGACTGAAAAAGGAATCGTTATCGGGGCGCGAGTGCCATCAACACTCAGGACTTCAACTATTTTTTTGTACACATTTTCCCGATAACCAATTCTATACACTAGTTTCCCAGACAAATCGGCACGTAGTTCACAATCCCTCATGCGCTCTGCCGTTGCAATTTCTTGAACCGCTGCAGCATTTGGCGAGAAAGCAAAGACACGGCCATCTGCTAAACAGGCGATAGCTCGCCAAGTGTCTCCGTACGGTATCGCAACGATTGAGGACACATCTTGGTCGCTGTTCCCCAAACGGATTTCATGCAATTTGCTCTGAGCTTTACAGTTCCAGAAATAGATGGTTCCCTTTGAGCCTCCTACCATCAAGTAGTCACCGTCCGGGGAGTAACAAATCGAATCGCAGTCAGAGTTAGTCGCTGAAACGGGCTCAACGCCTTGCCCTTTTTCCCAAGGGACAGAAAGCAATCCGTCGTCTCCGCAAATCGCAATTGCGCGATCTGAAGAATGCCAAGACAGAAACTGCCTTTCGGGATGTCGCTGTGACTCCGTAATGCGCAGTGTATTCTTCAACGAACCGTCAACAAGTGACCAGATTTGTAGAACACCTTCTCGGGAAAGTGCGGCGACGAACTGGTCATCCGACGAGATTGCAAGGCTCCGGAGACCAGTGCCAATCCCCTGCAGTTGGCGCTCCACCTTGCCAGACGCGAGGTCGAACACGTTGACTTTGCAAGACCAATCCTCCTCTTCTCCTGCCGCGGTAACAAATCGCTTTCCACTTCGAGTCAACGCTACTGGGGCACGCCATGCTTCTTGAAGACTACCTTCCTGAAGAACTGTCCCGTTTGATAAATCGAGCGAAGACCATGTACGGCCATTGAGAATCTTGGTCGTATTGGAAGTAAGCATTCGGCTTTCGCTACTGAATACCACAATGCTTTCCGCATCTGACGAAACGATTCTAGAACTCTGTGGGTCTATTTTGACTGATGGTTGGCTGCCCTTCACGACTAGTGAATTTCGTACTAATACCCCGCCGTCGTTCAGCAGGTGTATCACTTGACCGAAGAAATCAATTAGATGCGGCACTTCCCCTACCGTACCAGTTAGATCCCGTTTGCGGGTTAAGACAGCCGATTGTTCGTCGTATGTCCAAAGGACTTCGTCTTTGGTCAGGATCAATACCTCCGTGTCAGATACCCAGCGAGCAGTGAGAATCGGCCCAAGTTGTGCCGCCAGAATTGTGTCTGAAGAATTGTCTTCAATGACTTGACGGTGTAATCTACTAGAAGCACTGTCAACAGTTAAGCACACATTGCGGCTCGGATGAAAATCGCATACGTTGCGGTCGTCCCACAGCAAAGAATGTGAGCCGGTTGGCAGCCGCAGTTGATTGCACGTTAGTTGCCATTCGAAACCACGACGTTCCAGGGGAATCTGCATCAGAATCTCCCATGCTTCGGTGAAGCGAAGTTGCTTCAATCGCTCCTCCGCAAGTAGATACTGCGAACGAAATCGTATTGAATCAGACGTGCGTTTCTCTGACAGCGTGAGTTCGTTGGCCTCTTGCGCTTCTTCGGCTTTCTGTCGAGCGAGCATCTCGGCGTTTCTCGCTTTCTCTGCGTCGATACGCGAAGCCGCTTCGGCAGCAGTTGCTTTCATTTCCGCTTGTCGTGCAATTTCAGCTGAGTTTTCGGCCTCCCGACGCCGTTGTTCAGCAAGGGTAGCAGAATTCTTCTCGCCAGCCGCTGCGAGTATTGCCTGCTCTTCCGCCTTAGTGGCTCGCGTGGTTTCCGCTTTTGCAATTTCTTCTGCGTGTTTGGCGAGTGCCGTCTTCTCGTCTGCCTTTGTCCTTTGTTCTTCAGCGAAATCAAGGAGTTTCTGAGTCTCTCTCATCCGATCCTTGGCGTTGTCGGCCTCCTTTTGAGCGCGGAAAATGTCTTCTGCGGAACGTTTCCCATCGGCGACTTGCTGTTCTAGCGTATTCCACCAAAGCAATGTTGTCGAACTTGCTGCGATGGTCGACAGCAGCAGTGCGCCCGCAATGACCGCTGTGGCGACCTTGTTCTTCCGGATCGTCTTGCTGATTCGGTAGGAAAGCGACGGAGGTCGAGCAACGATCGCTTCGCCTTTCAGGAATCGATTGACATCTTCTGACATTTGCGATGGGCTGTCGTACCGTCTGGTCCGATTCTTCTCCAGCGCTTTCATCGCAATCCAGTCGAGGTCGCCTTTCAGGATCACGCCGAGGCGGCGAGCGTCTGTCTTTCGTTGTTCCGAAACTGCTGTCGCTTGCTCACCCAGCGAACTGAGCCGCGTGCTGGGTCTTTGAGCTTCCTGTTCTCGAATGGCGACGAGGATTCGGTCAAGGGCCATTTCTTTTAGCCGCTGTTTCTCAATCGGTGTGCTGCCGGTGAGTAGTTCGTAAAGCAACACGCCGAGCGAATAGACGTCGCTTCGGGTATCGATGTCGAGGGCGTTCATTTCGGCTTGCTCGGGGCTCATGTACTGAAGCGTGCCGACAACCTGACCGAATTCGGTGAACAGTGTCCGGTCGGTCAGACGAGTTGCCGCTTGCAGTGCCTTGGCAAGGCCGAAGTCGATCACCTTGACCGATGGCACGCCGTCGTGCTGAGTGACGAGTACATTGGATGGTTTGATGTCGCGGTGAATGATGCCTTTCTGATGCGCGTGCTGGATGGCTCGGCAGGTTTGGGTGAACAATTCCAGGCGATCTTCAATCGACAGTCTATTCTTGTCGCAGTACTCAGTGATCGGGATACCCTGCACCAGTTCCATGACGAAGTAAGGACGGCCGTCTTTCGTTGTGCCTGCGTCGAATACTTTCGCAATGTTCGGGTGATCCATCATTGCCAGGGCCTGACGCTCGGCTTCAAATCGAGTGATCACGTCCTTGCTGTCCATGCCGGCCTTGATCAGCTTCAAGGCGACTCGCCGACGCACTGGTTGAGTCTGCTCGGCCATGAAGACGATTCCCATGCCGCCTTCTGCGATCTTCTGCAAAATCTTGTAGGGGCCAATAACGGGCGACGTTTGCTGCGGTTGAGTCACCTTGTCGAAAGAATCCAGCAACTGACTTTCCGTCAGGTGAGCGTCATCGACTGCATCGCCCTGTTTTCCGATGATCGTCTTCTGCTCATCAAGGACTTCGGCGGGCGTGATACTGCTTAACTCGGATGCGATCTTCTTCAGAGCATTGACAGCCACCTCGACCGCTGGCTCGCTGAATTCTGCATAGTCGGCGGGCAATGGCTTCTGGCCGGTCCTGGCTCGAAATTCCACATCCACTCGAATTAGTTGCTCCAGCACCGCCGCGTGGTGCCTGGCCGGAATTTTCGCAAGCACTTTGTGGATCGTTGGAGCCATGCCCGCTTTCCATGCGGCTTCAAACTCGTCGCAAAGCTGATCGATTTGTTCGTCAAGGGACATATTCAACTTTCAGGAGTTCGTCGATCAGGTTTCGCTTGCAGGGACACGTCGCCACAGAGCCGTAATTTACGAGAAGCTGATTTGTTTGCCAGCTTTTCCGCTCTTCAATTCCTGTGTGCCTCAATGAAAACAGGGAATTCACGTCTACTGTGGCGATTGCACTTCAGGTCTCTACTTTCGTCTCTACTTTCGCAGTGTGACTCGGTCCCTGGTGGGCCAGACCCCGTCGATGAT
>JAYTAK010000632.1:0-3747 GCA_043737515.1 Candidatus Kuenenia sp.
GACTGGCGCACCAATAAGTGTCGCCTCGTGGTGGATGCTGCCAGCATCCGAACTGACGCTGGCAGCGTCGGCCACGACAGTTATTTCTGTGCCGGTCCCTATTTGCCAGCGAGTTCGCGATAGGCTGCGAGAGCCTGGCTGCGGGCTTCGTCCGTGCTGAAACCAATCGAATCAAAAACGAACAAGGTGACGTCGGAAGTGCGGGCTTTGAAGCCGATGTCGTTGGGGTCGATATCCCGCAAGTACGCCGCGACGACGAGAGCAACGTCACGAGTCCGGACTTTATAGTTGATATCGACAGGTGGCCCGCCGGGAACCTGTTGTTTTACAGCCTGACCGCGTTGAGGCCAAAGGATCGTCTCATTCTCTAACAATGCTTCAATCAGCGGCAGGTCTTCAGTACTCTTCAGTTTTGCCAGACAAAGCAGCGACAGAATCATGTCCGGTCGATTCGATTTACTCTCAATGATGCGCAGAGCAACCGTGCGGCCTGCCTTCAGATCGTGTTTCATCGCAAACAGCAATGGTCGGCCGACGGCAATTCCCTTTCGTTCAATCCATGCCTCCGCGATCGCGCGCAGTATTTTAGCATGAATACCGTCGGTAATCAGCTCTTCGAAACGCGGGTCGTCCAGTGCGCTGGAAATGTTCGTTGAGGTGCCGCGAACGAGTCGCAATTCCGGTTCGCTTCCGAGCAGCATCACGGCGGCAACCGAGGCAACCGGAAACTCTTCATCCAGGCGACCGTTGCATTCTGTGGCCAGCGTCGCCGTCCGTCCTTCCAGCAAGGCGGGCAGCTCGCGCGGGGCGAAAAGCCGCGTGGAAAAGAGTCGCGGTTCCGCGGCGAGGATCTGGCCGAAAACCTGCAATGCTTCGTCGCCGTGGCCGGACATTTTTTCAAAGCGATCCCATTGAGGAAGTCGCTGAGCAATCTCAATCGAAGGCTTCGCCTGGAAAGCTTCCAATTGATCGTCGAACAGGCGTTTGCGAAGTTGCGGAAGAATCATCCGCAGGCGCGATAGCGTTTCTCCTTTCGCTGATTTGGCGGCTGTTTCCAGCAGAATGACGCCTTCCGGGCCGACTTTGAGCAGATCTTTTGTGGCTTGCTGGCGGTCGGAAAAACCTGGACTGGCCAGTTTTTCGATCATCGCCCTGACATGAAATTCAGTGGTGTCTTCAGTCGCGATTTCTTTTTTTTCGTTCTGTGCGTGGGCTGAAGTCGCCATGTAACTGGTGATTGCAATCACGATGAGCAGATTGAGAATAGGCCCGTGCATTTGCAGGCAAAACCGTGTGGAAAACAGAAAAAACGCCCATTTTTAGCTGGGTGAAAGCCAAAACAGGTCCTTCGTCCAGCACCCGTGAGACGCGATTGTGGCCGTTTTCTATCGCTCCCGCACCAGCATTTTTCGGGGTTTGGCTGGAATCCGGGAACGATTTGACGCAGTTTGCGCATCAGGCGGTCTTGGTTGTCGATGATGGCGGTTGGTCATCAAAAAACATCGATTCCATAGTTGCAGTTTTGTTCGGCCCAAGTGTACGCTTGTGTCCATACGGTCTGCTGTTCTGCTTTACGAAGGAGTTACCGATGATTCGAGAACGTTCACGTCGAAGTTTTTTGGCGGATGTGGGACGAGGGACTTTGCTGGCAACACTGGGGCCGGCAATGTTAACGGATCTGGGATTGGCACCGAAGGCGTTTGCTGAAGAACTCGACAGCACGCTGCGTTTCGGCGATCTGGAATCGCTGGTGTGCGAGTTGCAGGAAACTCCCGTCGAGCGACTGCAGTCAACACTGGCGACGAAACTGCGCGGCGGATTGCCGCTCAAGACTTTGGTCGCTGCGGGTGCTCTCGCGAATGCCCGAACTTTCGGTGGTGAAGATTACATTGGCTTCCACACTTTCATGGCACTCGGGCCAGCACTGAAGATGTCGGCACTGATGCCAAAGGGTTCGGAAGCTCTGCCGGTCTTCAAGGTGCTGTACCGCAACAGTAATCGCATCCAGGAATTCGGCGGTCGAGAATCTGAGACGCTGCATGCATTATCCGGCTCGGCACCAGCCAGCGAAGCAACTGCAGCGGCCCTGCATGACGCCATCGTGGCGAAGGACACGAATCACGCAGAACAAATCCTGGCGGCCCTGGTTGCCGGTGATCGTCGCAGCGCATTGGATGCGTTGATTCCGGCGATTCAGGATGCTCCGGAAGTGCATCGGACTGTCCTGCCGTATCGCGCATGGGACATGCAGGAGATTGTGGGAACCGAGCACGCTCTGACGCTGCTGCGACAATCATTGCGATACTGTGTTCGTCTGGAACCGCACCGAAGAGCGGACTGGGACGAACATGGCAAGATGCTGGTGAGCCTGCTGGACGAATTTCACCTGGCAGGTAAGGAACCCGGGACGAAGCCTGCTGAAGATGCATTCGTGGAGCACCTGAGCGAAACATTTGCGACGGCGACACCAATCGATGCCGCGCGAGCTGCGGCCAGCGCATTGGCAGAAGGATATCAGCCGACCGCGATCGGCGAAGCGATTTCACTGGCGGCCAGTCTGCTCGTGCTGCGGGATGGAGGGCGGTTACCGCAGAACGAAGACCGACTCAAACCCGCTGGCTGCGTACATGGAGATTCAGTCGGCGTCCATGCCAGTGATGCGGCAAATGCCTGGCGAAATCTGGCGGGAATCAGCAGTGGTCGCAACGTCTTTGCGTGTCTGATTATTGGCGCATGGCAGGTGGCTCGCGATCGGAACCAGCCAGGTAATCTCCTGGCGAGTCCGCTGCCGGTGAAGTATCACCTGGATCGCCTGTCAGCGACAGATGCAGACGGTTTGTTGGCTCAACTGGATGAAGCGATTCAGAATAATCTGCAGGGACATGCGACTGCCATCGCCCAGCGGTATGGTGAGTTGTCACTTCCGGACGACCGTCTGTTTGGAACGATGTTGAAATATGCCGTCAGCGAGGACGGCGCTTTGCATGCCGAAAAATACTTCCAGACTGTGTGGGATGATTTTCATGCCACAAGACCATCTGCTCGTTGGCGACACCTGACATCGCTGGCTCGTGTAACAGCCAGCGAATTCGGAAAACCAGCCGCTGGGCAGTTCGAGGCAAGAGGTTTGCTTGGTGTCGGATCGTAATCGGTCTGTTGATTTGGTCTGGATTGCTACGTGGGGTAAGCTTCCAGCTTGCCGTCGCGGAATGAAAACTCGATGTTTTTTGGGAAGACGCGACAAGCTGGAAGCTTATCCCACGGTTCGGATGACAAGCTGGAATGTGATCCCACGATGTCGAGGGCGAAAGTCAGCTCAGACGGAACGCGCGGGGCAGCAGTTCGGACAGGCGTACGAATTCCGGTGGCGTATCGATCGTGTGGTTCACGTCGTCGAGCAGGACAAGCAACTCAGGATTGAATTCGACGAGGAACTGACGACACGCACCGCAGGGCACCGGGATGCCGGTGAGTGAAACGCAGATCGCGATGAAGCTGGAACAGCCCTGAGCAATCGCCGTACTGATCGCGACTCGTTCTGCACAAATCGTCAGTCCATACGAGGCGTTCTCAACGTTGCATCCGACGAAAATCCTGCCGTCAGATGCCAGCACGGCGGCTCCCACCGGATACCTGGAATAGGGTGCCCACGCATTGCCGCGGACAGCTCGTGCCGCAGTCTGCAACTCACGCCATTGCGGCAACACGAGATCCGGATTCATGAAACGTGCCCTCGTTGAACTCGCG
>JAYTAK010000633.1:0-8509 GCA_043737515.1 Candidatus Kuenenia sp.
GCTGCGAGAGAGAACTGCGGTTTTGCAGTTATTGGTGATCAGCTTTTTACGAGGCCAACTGATCAACCTCGGCACGCCACCCTGATTGCCAGTAACCCAGTCAAATCCGATCGCCCCCGGGTACGCTGAATCAGGTTCAGCATCATCTACACTCGGCATTCTATCCGCATGGCTTCAGGTTTGAAGGGGCTGAGTGGAAAAAATGTGGCAGGATGATGGAATGTGCGGAGAATGGCCTCAGCCGACCGCAAACGACACGACATGACTTTACTGAAACTCGGGCCGGATGCTTCCATCGGCGTTGATGATTGGAGCGGCTTTCGCGGCGCGCCCCAGCGCGCGACAGCCGGGGCCGACTTTCTCGGTGCCAAGATCTTTGTCCATTTCCGCAGCAAGTGCCGTGAGTTCAGTCACGATTTCGGGGTATTTCTCCGCCAGATTCGTGGATTCACTCACGTCTTCGTCGAGATTGAAGAGTTGCGGAGTCGGTGCAGACTCTGGTCCGGACTGTGCTCCATTCTTCTTTGCGGTTTTGCCTTTGCCAGTCGGCTCGCTCACCGCAAGATGGAATTTCCATGGTCCCTTCCGGACAGCTTCGAGCTTCAATCCTTTGAAGTAGCAAAAAGCCTTGTGCGGTGACCGGGCATCGGTAGCTCCAGCCAGAAGCGGCCAGATGTTGCCGCCATCGATCCTGTTTTCTGGCAAATCCGCGCCAGCCAACGCAGCAAAAGTGGGCAGGAGGTCCATCATGCTTGTGATCTCATTTGTCGTACTTGCAGGCGGAATCTTCCCTGGCCACCATGCGATCGCGGGGACGCGCATTCCGCCTTCCCATGTGCTGCCCTTGAATCCTCGCAACGGTTTGTTGACGGATCGAGGCGTTCCGCCGTTGTCTGATGTGAAGATCACCAGCGTCTTATTGTCGAGCTTGAGTTCGCGCAGCGTGTCGAGCACCTGACCGACGCTCCAATCGACTTCTTCGATCCAGTCGCCGATGAGCCCGTTGTTTGATTTCGCATGAAACTCCTTCCCTGGATAAAGCGGAAAGTGAACCGCCGTGTGCGGCAAATACAGAAAAAATTTCTTGTCCTTATGCTCATGCAGAAATCGCACGGATTCCTCCGTATACCGTTGTGTGATCGTCTGCTGTTCGTCAGCGCCCACGCCTTCCAGCAGCTTTTTATTCTTCAACAGCGGCAGAGGCGGTTGGTTGTTTCCCTTGAGTCCGGTTGGATCAGCATCTGCCGGAGTGGTCAGATTCTTCTCCGCGTTTGGCTTTCGCTTTGGCAAGGGCGCGCCGAGATCACTTTTTGAGCCCTCTGCCGGCGTGCCCATGTCGTTCGAATAGGGAATTCCAAAATACGAATCGAAGCCCTGAACAGTCGGCAGGAATTCCGGCTGGTCCCCGAGATGCCATTTGCCGACACACGCTGTTGCATAACCCTGAGTCCTCAACACTTCCGCAATCGTGACTTCCTGCGGGTTCAGGCCCACAGAGGCAGCGGGGAACAGCACTCCGGGAATCGGCAGCACACGCTTTGGATAACAGCCAGTCATCAATGCGGCCCGCGACGGCGAACAGACGGGCGCGGCATAGTGCGAGGTGAGCGACCGTCCCTCCTTCGCCATGCGATCGAGATTCGGCGTGCGATTCAGGGTTGAACCGAAGGGACCAATATCGGCGTAGCCAAGATCATCAATGTTGATGATGACGAAATTCGGAGTTTCGGACGCTGCTGCAATGGCCGAGGCTGCGAAGTGGCATATGGCTGTGACAGCCAGAACGAATCGAGTCAGGATCGTAGAGATTTGGTGCATTACGTATGGCTCGTTCGCAGAATCTGTCGGTGAAATCGATCCGGAAAAGTGGCGTTGTGCATTGGGAGGGCACCGGCAAGTCGGCATTAAGTTTATCACAACTGGGCTCATTGACGAGCGGAAGTCGGCGAACCTCGGGGAATACATCGCCAATTACGTCGGCATGAAAAAAACCCAGGAAAACGCTGAAAACCAGCATTCTTCGGGGTCTCAAAGTAGCGGTGGAGGGATTCGAACCCACCAGCGTTTTGCAGGCTCAAGAGCCACAAGTTCCGTGGAGCAAGATCTGGATGGACTACCTCGAAAAATATACGCAAAATCAGAGCAACACAGAGGTCACTCAGGATACACTCCGGCACGCACACGACAGGAATTGTCCCAAATGCAAAAGAATTCAACCGTGAACCACAGCGACTACATCGTCTATGTTGATGAAAGCGGAGATCCCGGGTTGAAGAACATCGACCCGACGTATCCGCTGTTTGTGCTTGCGTTCTGCATTTTTCACAAGACGACATACATCGACAGCGTGGTTCCGGCATTGCAGCGGTTCAAGTTCAAACACTTTGGGCACGACATGGTCGTGCTTCACGAACACGAAATCAGAAAAACGGAAGGTTCGTTCAAGATTCTGTTCAACAAAGAACGCCGTGATGAGTTCCAAACCGATCTTTCTAAAATCATTGAAACGGCAGAGTTTGCTCTGGTGGCGTCCGTGGTCCGAAAGCATTCGTTGAAAGGACGGATTGATGATGGAACGAATCTTTACCACATCGCCCTTCGTTTGGGTCTGGAAAGCATCTTCCATTTTCTTGCTGCAAAAGGCCAGGACAGTCGGACGACATTTGTCGTGTTTGAGGCTCGGGGCAGAAACGAAGATAAGGATTTGGAACTCGAATTCCGGCGAGTATGTGACGGCCAGAACACATTCAATTCCCAACTGCCATTCGACATCATCATTGCAGCCAAGCAATGCAATTCATCCGGGCTGCAATTAGCGGACTTGGTGGCCCGTCCAATCGGTCGAAAGACGCTGAAACCAGATCAGGCGAATCGGGCTTACGACATCCTGGCGAAAAAATTCGCGTCAGAATCGAACGGCAACGCAACGCGCCAGGGACTGACACTCTACCCGGCATAAAATGCGAAAAGCCCCGGTGTTCACCGAGGCTTAGCGCCGACCGGGAATTCCCAGCCCATTTGGTAACAATATCGGTCGAAATGAGTCCGAAGTCAAGCCGTCATCCGACACTTGCAAAACTGTCGGAACTGTCGGACCATGTGACAGGGACTGTATCCTGTTGACACACAGTGACTTACGACATTTTTACGGAATCTATTTCCGACACGAAAATGTCGGACAAACTCCATTCCATCACGCTGAGCGTATCGGTTGCTCGGCAATCTGATGGTCATATCTGGAGTTTGGAAATGACAACACTACCCGCTGATCCTGCGATCGGCACTTACGACGTGGCTGCAATATCGACTTCGAGATTATCGACAGCCGAACGTTCTACGAAACGGACTATTCTACCAACTTCCTGATTGACGGGATAATGACCGCAGGGCAACCGCAGTTGTATGGCGGGCCGTCCAAGAGTCTGAAAACGTCTGTTCTGGTTGACCAGTGTCTAAGCCTGGCGGCGGGCGTTCCGTTCCTCGGACGGTTCGACGAACGGATTGCAGCAAAAGCGGCGGACAGCGCGATTGACCGGAGAACGGCAAACTGGCTGGCAGTCATTGGCCAGAATGTTCACGCCAAACTGAGCAACGTCGGTCTGATCGAACAGCGCACTTCGACGGAATCTGAACCGGCGGCGATTCAAAAGGCAGTGGTTGAACTTGGCGCGTTCCTTGCCGAGTATCGGGACGATGGATTGAAAGGCACTGGCGAACGAGCGGCAGCGCTCACTGTCGTCAAGTGGCGAGCCCCGATGGATAGCCTGTTGAAGTTCTTTGGATACTACCGCGACATCAGCACCGTCACACATGAAGACGCGCACCAGTTCAGAAAATGGATGGACGAAAGGCGAATCAAAAAGACAAAGTCAAATCCCAAAGGGCAACCACTTGCTGTAAACACGAAACGAAAACACATGGACAACGCCAAAGTGTTTTTCAACGGGGCAAAGCGGCGGGGGCTGATTCCAGTGAATCCGTTTGAACATCAGGTTTCCAGTACAAGGCCGAACCGAGAACGTGACTATTTCGTTAAGCGAGAAGAAACGGAAAAGCTGATCGAAGTTTCCCCGGATGCTGAATGGCGGTTGCTTGTGTCACTCTGGCGATATGCCGGACTGCGAAAGATGGAAGTCTTTCAATTGACCTGGGGCGACGTCCTATGGACTCAGGGCCGAATGCGGGTTCATGCGACAAAGACCGCGCACCATGAAGGAAAGGATGTTCGATACGTTCCGTTGCGGGACATCCGGCAGTATTTGCAGGAAGCACTACATGCGGCACTGCCGGACGGTGCCAAAAGTTTGCCAGCCGATTGCCCAATTATCACGCGATTTTCCGACACGAACAGCAATCTGGACAAGCCGTTTAAGTCGATCCTGCATCGGGCCGGGCTGGTTCCGTGGCCGAAACTATTCCAGAACATGCGAGCGAGCTGCGAAACCGATTGGTTGGACGAAGGACACCCCGCTCACGTTGTGGCGGCATGGATTGGGCATTCAGTCAAAGTTCAGCGGGACAGCTATGCTCAAATCACGGATGGCCACTACGACAGTTTCAACAACCACCCTGGACTGATTCAGAAAAGTGGCCATCCAGGTGGCCAGCAAGACACGCGCAACAATGAAAAACCCTGCAAATTGGCTGGTCACCAAACTGGCCACTTTCTCGCAAAACACGAAAAAACCCAGAAAACACAAGGGTTTTCTGGGTTTCAAGTAGCGGCGGAGGGATTCGAACCCCCGACCCGCGGATTATGATTCCGCTGCTCTAACCGGCTGAGCTACGCCGCCAAATGATCTCGCTGTGAACTGACGACACACGGGGTGTTGTCGAGTTCGCAAGGGGCGGAAGTTTAGCAAAAACTGCCAGGACAACAACCAAACCGGAGCATTTTGCCGACAGTCTCACAGTCGCCAATCGCCGCCCGAAAAAACAGCCTCAATGGTTGGCAGTTCGCAGTCGCGCCACGAGGGAGTTTCGATAAGGTGGCGTTTTGCCGAAGCAGCGGCATGACAGAAGCGCTGCGACTGCGTGGTTCCGTTCTGTACGGAATACGTCAGTTGTCGGATTTGTCCGGCGTCCGGCAGAATCGGCCGAACAATCAGGATCGGACAATGCTGCATGACCAACATTTCCGTCTATAACGATCGATGGAGTTTTTCCGTGTCCGCAATTCAAAGAGTCTTAGTGCTGGTCCAGGCAGTCCCCTGTCAATCAAGTCATGCAATTGAGGTCGTCGAAGAGTAAAACAGGAAAGTGCGCTTGCTGCGCACTTAGGTTTCTCTCTTCAGAACTATCGAGGTACAGGCAATGAAAAGGCTCATGCTGGGAGCCGCGGTTGCAGTTGCCATACTGCTGAACAGCGGAATTTTGACAGCGGGACTGCTCGGATCGGGCGGTTTCCGTGGTTGTCGGACTTCTGCGTGTTCTCCGTGTGGTGATTTCGTAGCAGCGCGGTGTGGATGTGGTCCACAATGTCACACTGTTCAGGAAGTTGTGTGGGAAACACAACAGTACACGTGCATGAAAACGGTCTATGACCAATGCACAGAATCCGTGCCTGTCTCATGCACGCGGAACGTCCACGAAACCTGCTATCGTGATGAATGCTACACGGTCTGCAAGCCGGTCTATCAGACCTGCCACCGGACTGTCACTTGCAACGTCTGCAAGCCAGTCTATGAGACTTGCTACCGCGAAGTCACCTGCCATGTCCGAAAGCCGGTTTATCAGACCTGCTATCGCGAACAGTGCTACACGATCTGCAAACCAGTGTACCAGACCTGCCATCGCACGGTTTGTTACAACGTCTGCAAGCCAGTGTACAACACCTGCTACAAAGACGTTTGCTGCACATCGTACCGCACTGAATCAGAAACCTGCTACAAAGACGTCTGCTACACGGTCTGCAAACCAGTCACGGAATGCAGAACTGTTCAGGAATGCTCGGGCGAATGGGTGACGGAAACACGTCACATTCCTGGCCCGGTTGTCAGGAAATGCGTCGTTGATCCATGCAATCCATGCTGCTGCAAGACGGTTTGTGTCCAGTGTCCTGGTCGCACGATCTGCTGCCGCAAATGGTGCCCAAAGATGGTTGAGAAGACAATCACCTGCACACGCATGGTTCCCGAAGTCTGCCACAAACAGGTTCCATACACCATCTGCCGTCAGGTTCCAGTGCATACGACAAAGAAGGTGCCATACACCACGTGCTCATTCGTCACAGAAACCTGCCAGAAGCAGGTTCCTTACACGACCTGCACCATGACGCACCAGACATGCACTCGCAAGGTTCCTTACACAACCTGCAGCTATGTTGACCAGTGCATCACGCGCCGCATTCCTCACACCACCTGCCGGATGGTTTCAGAATGCATCTCACGTCAGGTTCCTTATACGACCTGCACGATGACGCAGCAGACATGCACTCGCAAAGTGCCGTATACGGTTTGCCGTCAGGTCTGCGAAACTCGTACGGTCACACGCACAAAGTGCGTTGCTCGTCAGGTTCCGGTAACACAGACTCGCTGCGTTCCTCGCGTTGTGTGCCGCACGGTTCAGAACTGCTGCGATCCATGCGACGGTGCTGGTTGCGGCCCGAATGCAGGTGCTGGTTGTGGTACGACCGGTGCCGGTTGCGGTACGACGGCTGGTGCTGGTTGCACGAGCGGAAACTAGTTCGGAATTGTGCATCAAGCCAAGGCACATGGACAGGGTTGTCAGTGGCCCAGGATTGAATTGAGTTGATTTCCAGCAGTCACTTCAAGGATCTCAGAGACCACTGAAATCAATCTGAAAAATGCGACAGGGGACCGTGAATCACGGTCCCCTGTTTGCGTTGGTATGCATCACCGTCAGCGCCTTTCCCGGCACGCGCATCGGTAGGTACGGGCGAGTCGCGGGCTTTTTTTCATCCGGATGGAAGGGCACACGGCGATCTGTTAAAAACACGCCTATGAATCCTGCTGCCATCGTGTTCATTGTTTCGGGTCTGATCTGTTTTTCGCTCGGCGCTGCGCACGCCGATCCTCCGGAGATTATTCTGTGGCCGGAAGGCGTGCCTGAACCCGTGGTGCCGAGCGATCCGGCAGAACAGACTGTGACTGGTCCGGACGGGTTGACGCGGCGTTTTCACGTCTCGAATCCTCGGTTGTTCGTGCATGTGCCGGAAAAAACTGAAGCCAGCCTGTGTGCGGCGGTGATCGTTGTCCCTGGCGGCGCGTTTGCTCGACTGGCGGACGAACACGAAGGCAGTGACGTCTGTCGCTGGCTGAATCAACACGGCATCGTGGCGTTTCAACTCGCCTACCGCACTCCCACGAATAAGCAGTCTCAGCCGGAAGCAGGCCCTGTACAGGATTTGCACCGCGCTGTCAGACTTGTGCGTACGCGAGCGGCAGAATTTCAGGTGGATCCGAACCGCATCGGTGTCATCGGGTTTTCAGCCGGCGGTCAGACGGCATTCGTGGCTGCGGCCAGCCAGCCTGCGGATGCCGCAGCGAAATCCGGTGCCGATCAATCCTCGAAACCAAATGCACTGCTGCTCATCTATCCGTGGAAGATCTGGGACGAAGAACGCAGCGCCGTGCATGCTGCGGCCACGCTGGACGCTTCGTTCCCACCCACGTTCATCACGCAGGCGGCCGACGACAATTCGTCACCCGCCGCTGGCAATGCGCGAGTCTTTCTGGAGCTGACCACGTTGAAGGTTCCTGTCGAGTTTCATGTGTATGAAACCGGTGGTCACGGTTTTGGCATGCGCCCTCGGGCGGGCGCACCAGGAACGGCGGACTGGCCGCGTCGCGCTGCCGACTGGCTTCAACTGCGGGGCTTTATTGTTCCCTGAGCTTGAATCACTGCGGGGGAAATCCGGATGCGGATAAACGATTCACTCTTGAAGCGATTATCATGCCCCTCTGTCTGTCGGTGGTTGATGTGAATTGCTGCCCGCTCAAGTCCGGGAATGGGCTTCGTCCTGCAGCAGCATGTAGCCCCCGCGTCTGCATCAGAGAAACTCTCGCTGGGGAGCCGCAGGACATGAATAAGCTCGCAAAATGCCTGATTGCATGAGCGAACTGCCCAAATTGATGTGAAACGGCATTTCGCTGCCGGATTCTTTTGCGTATCGAAACGACCTGTTTTGTGATACACTCCTTGATCGGGAGCCATTGGTGGCAGTTCATGCGGGACCGACGAGGTGCTGCGTTCTGTCGGAAGTGAAGCTCCTGAATTTCATTCGGAGCCTCCGATCGCAAAGAATCAGAACACCTACGCCAAGCGTCAACGAGAACAAGAGAAGAAGCAACGCGCTGACGACAAGCGGGCGAAGCGCGACCGAAAGAATGGCGGCGGCGGAAATACACCGCCTCCGATGTATCGCTTCTTTACGCGTCCCGATGATCAAAGTGCGGAAGACTAGCGCGTCGTCAGGACGAAGGATTCTGGGTTGAGTCTGTAGGCCTGACCCAGCGAAGCGCAGATCCGGCAATTGCCAGACACCTGC